>JAIINY010000277.1:0-3975 GCA_022741625.1 Prevotella sp.
TCTCGAAAAACAAGGCTAATTTCGCACAATTCGAGGGAAATCATTGAAGTTTTTTATTATACTGGCTTATAATTCAGAAATTTTATCTAAATTTGCACTGAAAATCAATAATTTATATAAAATGACATATTACAAGCGTTGATACAGATTGAAAACGGTAACACCACAAAAGCTACCCAATAAATTATAAGCCTTGTCGTTTCTATGTTGATGAATTAAATAATAGCCCTTATGCTGTAAAACGTGCAAAAATCCCTCAATGAGGGATAAAAATGATTAAATTCATCCCTCAATGAGGGATATTTTAAAAAGAATTCATCCCTCATTGAGGGATTATTTGTATCTTTGCTGCAGTTTTTAATGATATTCATTTAAAAGAGCAAGATATGATAGACAATAAACTATATGAATACATGGCGGAGTTACTGAAACGTACTCCGCTTGATTTCATCAGATATAAATATGATGAAATCAACTGGAATGGCCGATTAATAGGTATCGTGGGACCGCGAGGCGTTGGAAAATCCACTATGATACTTCAGCGCATCAAGCTATCTAAGGAAGGTCATCATCTGTATGTATCTGCCGACAACATCTATTTTTCCAATCATTCCTTGATTGACTTCGCCGACGAGTTTATCAAGGAGGGTGGTACACATCTTTATATAGATGAGATTCACAAGTATGCCGGTTGGAGCAGAGAACTGAAGCAGATTTACGATATGCACCCATCCCTGAACCTTATCTTTACCGGTTCATCGGTCCTGGACATCAAGAAGGGCGAAGCTGACCTGAGCCGTCGGGCACTGATGTATATGATGCAAGGTCTGTCGTTCAGGGAATACCTGCAACTTTTTGAAGGAATCAAGACCAGAGTATTCAGTCTCGACGAAATACTCAATCACCAGGTAGAGATTCCGGGGTTAGAACATCCATTGCCAGTTTTCAGAGCGTACCTCGACCATGGCTATTATCCATTTGCCATAGAGGGAGATTTTATGCAAAGAATGCTACAGGTGATAGACCAGACGGTAGAAGTTGACATTCCGCAATATGCTGATATGAAAGCCTCAACGGCACGCAAGCTAAAGCGTATGCTCGTCATCCTTTCCGGATTGGCTCCCT
Organism: Prevotella sp.; assembly: GCA_022741625.1. GTDB lineage: Bacteria > Bacteroidota > Bacteroidia > Bacteroidales > Bacteroidaceae > Prevotella. The sequence goes on from JAIINY010000277.1 coordinate 1,126, forward strand.
ACAAGCCAAGCGTAGAGAACCTTGCCACAGAAATCGGGGTAAGCAAGAACAACGTGCCTGATTATCTCGTCTATCTGGAACGTGCAGGAATGATAGGTCTGCTCAGAGATGATACTTCGGGGATGCACAATCTTGGAAAGGTAGAAAAAGTCTATGTCGATAACCCAAGCCTGATGTCTGTACTCACCCCTAATCCCAATATTGGAAACATAAGGGAAACTTTCTTCTACAATCAGATGAGAGAAAAACAGAATGTTACTTCCTCTAGGGTTTCCGACTTTACCATTGGTGATTATACCTTTGAGATTGGTGGAAGGAAGAAAGGTAAAAAGCAGATAGAGGATGTAAAAAACGGACGTATCGTAAAAGACGATATTGAGACGGGACATGGAATCATCATCCCTCTCTGGTACTTTGGTATGAATTATTAATGTGCCGGAAAACTTCCCCATTTGAAGTATTCCGAAAAGAGTTGCTGCACAATATTTTTTTGCTACCAAATAATTTATGCTAAATTTATTTATTGCCAATAAATAAATCTACGGATTTTTATTTACTGGCAATAAATAGATTGGTGATATTTTGAGAAAATATTCTTGCAGCCTCATTGATGCCCAGCATGGAGACACCTTCCGTTGTAGCAAAGCAAATCTTCGACAGAGAGTCCAAGGAGTACTCCCTGCCGAAATATCTACATATCATCTGCAGGCAGGTGATACCGCATTGCATGCTGTCATGCTGTCGAACAAGTCTTACGCTGACGGCTCAATCTAAAAGATGTTAAACAATAATAATTTAAAGGAGATTATCTTCTAAGCATCTTTATTTTTTCGTATCTTTGCGAAAAGTTTCGTTACGAAAAAATTCGATTATGGAAAATCCGTTTAAATTTGGCTCATTGGTTGATGCCCCATACTTTACAGACAGAGTGAAAGAACTGGACTACATCGTACAGTTTCTCAAGAGCGAGAACCACCTTGTTCTTATGTCACCACGACGTTTTGGCAAATCAAGTCTCGTAAAAAAGGCTGTTGTCCAAACCCAACGACCATACCTATGGCTCAATATGCAAGCCGTGCTCAGCAAAGAAGATTTTGCGGCAAAGCTTCTGAAGGAACTGCTCAATCAATTCAAACTGGAAAAGATGAAGCACTATCTTCGTAACTTCCGCATCATTCCTTCTATCAACATGAACCCGATGACAGACGAGCTATCGGTTTCATTCCAACCATCAACCGACAATGGAACAACTGCAATAGAAGATGTTTTAAATACAATTCAGAAGGTTTCTACACCTCAAAACAAACTGATTGTTGTCTTTGACGAGTTTCAAAGCATCCTGGAAATCGATAAAAACATGGATAAGCAGCTCCGTTCCATCATGCAGGAACAGACAGGCATCAATTACATCTTTCTGGGCAGCCAGGAATCGATGATGACAGATATCTTTGAACGTGTGAAGTCTCCGTTCTATCATTTTGGAATGCTGATGAGACTCAACAAGATTCCATACGAAGATTTCAAATCATATATTGCAGACAGATTGAAAGATGTATCAGAGCAGCCTACTCAAATTGCAGACGAGATACTGGCCTTTACAAGTTGCCATCCATACTACACGCAACAGCTTTCATTCGCGGTTTGGAACAACCTGGAAGCTGGCAAAAACGAGGATGTACTCCAACTCGCCGTAGAAGATATCATAACGACCCATGATTTAGACTACGAACGTTTATGGCTGAATTTCAATAAGACAGACAAATATGTAATGGTCAGTATCTGCGAGGGCAACAATCCTGCACAAGACAGGAACCAACCTACCAGCACGATGACCAGTGCCCTATTGCGTTTAAGCAAGAAAGGCTACATCATCAGAAGTGACAGATATGAAATAGAAGACCCATTCTTCAGGAAATGGATACTCAAGAATATGATTGAGTAAGATTATATACTGAGAAATCGCCAACGAAGCTGTAGAAAGGCTTCACTGGCGATTTTACAAGAGAGATTTATCTATGTGTTAACAAAACAAACTCGCTCCAAATTGGACTTTGATTGGATATCAAGAAGTTTCAACTCTATATTATCTGATTCTTTTTATTCCATATCAAACGCATTTTAGTTTCCCAGTTCCAACTGATTCTTTACAAGGTTATAATATGCCCCTCGCTTAGCGGTCAATGACTCATGGTTGCCTACCTCAACCACCTTTCCCTGGTTGAGGACTACGATTTGGTCGGCATTCTTCACCGTACTCAGGCGATGAGCAACTATCACAACCGTCTTGCCTTGATAGAACTTATCCAGGTTTTCCACGATATTACGCTCGTTGTTGGCATCTAGCGAGTTGGTTGCCTCGTCAAGGAAGATATAGTCAGGATTCTTATAAACCGCCCTTGCTATCAGGATGCGCTGCTTCTGTCCCTGGCTCAGTCCCACACCATCACGCCCTATCTTGGTGTTGAACTTCAGCGGCAAGGCCATCACATAATCCTTGATGCAAGCTATCTCAGCTGCTCTCATCAAACGGTCTTCATCTATCTCTGCATCATCCACGGCTATGTTGCGCCCGATGCTCTCCGAGAAGATGACACCCTCCTGCATCACCACGCCACACTGCCTGCGCCACCATTTCTTGTTAAGCAGGTTGATATCGGTATCGCCAATGGTGATTTTTCCTTCCAGCACCGGGTAGTAACCCAGCATCAATCGGATGAGCGTGGTCTTTCCGCTGCCCGATGCTCCCACTATCGCCGTCACCTTGCCTTGAGGAATATGAATATCCACCCCGTCTATTGTCTTTCTGAGGGCATGAGGATCATACTTGAACATGATGTTGCTGATATGGAT
>JAIINY010000012.1:0-21171 GCA_022741625.1 Prevotella sp.
GCACCACGAAGGATATTTCTACCTTTCTTCAAGGTAAGCTTCTTAGAAACCACATCATCGCGAACCATTCTTCGGTCGCCTTCGAGCATCACCGCCTCCTCACCATTGAGCCACCACATGGAAGCACCATTCGAGCCAACAGACAAGCGGACGTCTTTCATCTCCTCAGGGCAATCGATAATGGTAACCGCCCAGAACAAGACACCATACTTGGACTTCTTAAACGAAGTAGCGAAACGGAAGAGCTTGACATTAAACAGTTTACTATCCAGCGCATGCCATTTCAGTTTTTCCTTGCCCACCTTCACGACGGCTCCATCCTTAGGAACTGTTTCCATCTGTTTAGGGAAATACTGCGTATGGAATATCTCCTTCAGATAAGAATCAGTAAAAACGACATTGCTCTTGACCGGCACAGAGATTGGCTCCAAGAGCAACCATCTCTGAATAAAGCCAGCCGCATTAGGCATGACTGCCAGCTTTCCGACTGGTCCGAAATAAGGATTGATGTCTGCAGGTAAATTCCTATTTTGGGCATCCGCAGAGGAATGCCCAAAAAGGAATACACATAAACAAAACAATCTAACTATTTTATAGAAAAAGTTGCACATAGACTATTCATTATTATTGAGGTTCGATAATCTGATAACGGCCACTCAGAAGCATGAAGGCGAAGAGACAATTCCCTTAAAGAAGAAAAAAGGGAGTGCTTCTTTTCAAAACACCCCCTAATTGTCAAACTAATCTATAGTTCTTTAAACTAAAAACCATATTTACAAAACAACTTCATGATTACCAACCAGGATTCTGCTCCAGGTTAGGATTCTTATCCATCACGGTCTGTGGATAAGGGAAGAACTCATGCTTGCCCTTCTTGAAACCTACGTTGAAACCGGCATCCTTGGCAGCACTGGTAGATACGGTATAGAAACGGCTGTTGGCCTCTGTACCATGTTCCCAAGTAACCTTGCGGTCATCAGCCTTAGGTGCACGGAACAACTTATCGAATAAATGAGGACAGTCAGAGCCTACATTCTTCAGGCGCTCGATAGCCTTGGTATCCTTCCAACGCATCACGTCGAACCAGCGGCAACCTTCCAGCCAGAGCTCGTAAGACTTCTCCTTCTTCAGCACATCCATATTTACGGTTTGGCTGATGGTCCTTGAACCGGCGCGCTCCTGAATCATATTGATATATCTCTTAGCTTCGTCCTGATCGCCTGTCTGAAGACAAGCTTCCGCATAATTGAGCAATACCTCAGCATAACGCATCACAACATAGTTGTTCAGACGAATATTGCCGTCTCCATATTTGCCGCCTTCAGTATCAGCCTTTCTCATTACCTGCTTGAAAGCCAACCAGAATGAGTTGTCGTAGAGTCCCTGTACAGGGTCGTTGATACCCACCTTTTTGCTATTCTTCTTCTCTTCTACCGACATTGCATTCAATGCAGGGTCAGCATATTCCATCTTATAGACAGCATCATCAATATGCTTCAAAGTAGCTTTGAAGCGATAGGAATCACCATCATTGTCATGGAATTCATCACCAAACCACTGAGGAACGCCAAGACCACCCCAGCCATCAATACCACTATAAACTCTCTGTGGTGACTGGACGAAGCTGCCGGCACGCCAGTTCCAGGCATTAGATTCCATCCAGCTGGAACGCTGAATCATACCATCCCATGATCCCTTACCAGCATTGTACTCGAAGTTGATTTCGAAGACCTTCTCCTCGTTGCCATCACCCTCGATATGGAAGTTGTCCATATAGCGGTCGCCAGGAACAAGCGCATACTTGCCTGAGTCGATTACCTTCTTGAGAGCTGTCTTAGCCTTATCATATTCAGCGGCGAAGAGGTAAGCCTTACCAGCCAGAGCCCATGCAAAGCCCTTGGTCACCTTGACTGCACCATCCTTATCATCGGTGCCCTTGCGCTCGTCGAGGTCGGCAGCAGCCTCCTCGCACTCCTTAGCCACCCACTCAATGAGCTGCTTGTGGTCCATAGGGTGCTCAGGATCCTTGTTGCAGTTATAAGGAAGATCAGTTCTTGCCAATGCGTGATCTACAAACGGAGGATTATCCCAGAGATTAGCCAGCAGGAAGTAGTCGAAGGCACGAAGAACACGAGCCTCAGCTACGCAGCGTTTCTTGACTGGAGTATCAGCTGCTTTTTGGAAATGATCAGTAACGAGATTACAGGTATATACCGAGTGATAAAGACCGGTGTACATAAACTTAGGCACCTCTGCCTCAGCATCGTAACGGAACTCATTGAGCATACCGCTGAACTCGTGGTCGCCATAGTTACCACTGGCATAGAGCACATCATCACCACACATATTGGTGATAATCTTATAAGGAGTGTAGATGCCAGAACCACCACCTTCGTGATTACGTCCCACTACATTACACATGAATCCCTCGTAAGCTGCAACCAGGGCAGCCTCGGCATCAGCATCAGTCTGATAGAAATTCTCTGGTAAGATAACACCCTTCTGCTCGATATCCAACTGGTCCTCACAAGATGTGGTGAGTGTCATGGTGCCTGCTGCAGCGAGTGTCAGTATGGTTGAAAATAATATTTTCTTCATTTCTTTTCGTTTTAAAAGGTTAGAATGTTACATTGATACCGAATACCATCTTCTTGGAAGTTGGATAGGTACCATTATCGAAACCACGGGATGCACCATTGTTCATGGAAGCAGTCTCAGGGTCGGCACCAGGATAGTTGGTGATGGTGAAGAAATCATCCAGTGAGCAGTAAACACGGAGGTCGCTCAAGCCAATCTTGCTTGTAATGAGCTTTGGCAAAGTGTAACCCAGCTGAATCTGCTTGAACTTGAAGTAGGAACCGCTGAAGATAGCTGCATCAGAGCTGAAGAACTTCCAGTCGGTAGCAACCTTCTTCATATCAGGATACTTGGCATTGGTACGGTCTTCTCTCCATGAATTCTCCCAATAGGTGGTGATACCGTTAATCAATGGGCGGTCGGCAGATACCATCAGGTTGTAAATCTTGTTGCCTGCTGCACCTGTACCGAATACGGAGAAGTCGAATCCCTTATAAGCCAGATTGATGGTGATACCATAGGTAAACTTAGGAATACCTGCACCCAAATCCTGCTTGTCCTCATCGGTTGGAGCAGGAGTGACTTTGCCATTCTTGTCATAATAGAGGGCACTGCCATCTTCTGCAACACCTGCATACTTGTAACCACGGAAATACCATACAGAGTGACCAGCCTCGAAGGTTGGCTTCAACTGGTTGTTGAATCCATCAATACCTACCTCGGTAAGACGGTTTACCATAGCAGAAACCTCCTTTACCTCGTTCTTCAAGGTAGAACCATTCACGGTAACTCCATACTTGAAGTCCTTGATGTTGTCTCTCCAGCCCAACTCGATATCAAGACCTGAGTTGAGAACCTTACCGGAATTCACAACAATCTTGTTGACACCGATTTCTGGAAGAGGAGCAATCTCAATCAAGAGGTCTTTGGTAGTCTTGCGATACCAGTCAACACCCAAGGTAAGACGGTCGTTAAGGAAACGAGCATCAAGACCCAAGTCCACCTGCTCAGATGTCTCCCATGTCAAGTCTGGATTGGCAATACCAGTTGGCTTGGAACCATAGGTAAGCTTACCATCACCGATAGACGGATTATACTGATAGAAGCTCTGGTTGAGTGCAATAGGAGAAGAATATGGATAACCGTTCAGGATATTGACGTTACCATTGCGACCCCATGATGCACGGAGCTTCAGGAAGGAAACGGCATCACGGTCGATATGATCCTTGAAGAACTTCTCGTTGCTGATAGACCAACCTGCAGAGAAAGATGGGAAGTTACCCCAACGAGCCTTCTTGGAAAGCTTGGATGTATCGAAGGCATCACGACGGAAGTTGACCTGCAGGAAGTAACGGTTGTCGTAGCTGTAGCTCAAACGTCCGAAGTAAGAAAGCTCGGTAGCATCACTCGGAGCATTGCCCACGCTCTTGGTGGCATCAGCCAGCAAGTAGTCGATGTAACGGAAGTTGGACTTATAGGCAGAAAGAATGTTATCGCCTTCAGAAGCAATGGTATTGTTGTCCCAATGATTCTTGGTAAACGACATACCTGCCATCGCACCCACTGTATGCTTACCGAATGTATTCATATAGTTGGCGAAGTTTTCCCACTGATAGTACAAGCCGTTGTTGGAACGTGCCTCAATGTTGTACTTGGTTGAGTTGGCCATTGTATTGAGATAGTATGGCGCCTCAAATTTATGGTAATTGCTCTGGGTAATGCGGTAGCCCAGACGGGAAGTAAAGGTAAAGCCCTTGAATGGCTTGAGATTGGCAGCCACAGTTCCACGCACATTGATACCGGAATTGGTGATGTCATGACGGTCTTTCTGAGCCAATGGGTTACCAGTTGCTTCCTCTACATATTTTGAAGTAGCATAGTAGTCATTGTTATGGCTAGGATCTCGCATCACCGCCTTGCCTGCTTCGAGAGCCGCCTTCATGGCAGGAGCCAGATCATCGACATTACTATAATAAGCAGGAGTCAACGGGTCGATGGAAACCACAGAGTTCAGGATAGAACCATAACCCTTGGTCACGCCCTTGGTCTTCCACTTTTCGAAAGATGTATTGGTAGTAATGTTCAACCACTTGTAAACATCATAATCAGCATTGATCTGACCGGTGAAGCGCTTGTAGGTATCATTGTTGCCCTTCACGATACCATCATTGTTGAGGATATTCAGACTGGCGAGGAAACGGCCCTTGCCATTGCTTGCCTGCACGGTGAGGCTATGCTGATGAGCCAGACTGTTCTCAAATACCTCGTCATACCAGTTGGTATTCTGTCCATTATAACCGTTTTTCTGGAGCAAGGCATCATCAATATCGCCCAAGTACTTGTGATACTCGATATACTCAGGAGCATCAAAGATATCAGCCTTCTTTCCCAACGACTGGATAGTGAACTTGCTGCTATAGGAAATCTGTGCCTTACCGCCATTGGCAGCACCCGTCTTGGTTGTGATGATAACGACACCATTACCAGCCTGCGCACCATAGATGGCAGCAGAAGCGGCATCCTTCAATACCTCCATGCTTTCAATCATAGATGGATCCAGATACTGGATGTTATCCACCTTCAGACCATCGACGATGAGCAACGGACCGATATTACCACTATTGGAAGAATAACCACGGATACGGATATCGGCAGCCTCACCCGGACCACCAGAGTTGATAATCTGTACACCGGCAGCCTTACCCTGGAGGGCAGCACCGGCATCGGTAGCTGACAAGCCCTTGATGTCATCGCTCTTGATAGATGCAACTGCACCTGTCAGGTCGCTCTTCTTCTGAACGCCATAACCGATGACAACGACATCATTCAGAACTTTAGAATCATCCTTCAAGGTAATGGTAAGCGTTTTACCAGCCTGAGCTTTCACGGTCTTAGGCTCCATACCCACATAAGTAATAGTCAATGTTGCATCAGGCGCAGCATCAATGCTGAACTTACCATCCAAATCAGTAATCACACCCAACTTGCTGCCTGCAGCTTTCACTGTTGCACCAATGACAGGTTCACCACTTGGATCTGTAACTACTCCTTTTACAATACTCTGAGCCGACATTCCAGCAGGGAATAAACAGAGAAAGGATAGCAACGCTAACGGCTTTTCAATCTTTCTTAAGTTCCTCATAAGAAAATAGATTAAATTATTTATTTTATCAGTTTATGATTGTGTACGTGTTCAGTAAAAACATTCTTTTGCAAAGCACGCTGCAAAATTAAGATTTATTTCGTGAAATGACTTTCTTTTATGTTACAATTACTTTGCGAAACATAATAAAAAAACAAAAAGAAACATAAGATATTAGAAATATAACAAAAAGAAATCCCGAAGCTGCCAGGCAGTTTCGGGATTTCTTTTATATTATCTTATTGATTTCCAGTCTTGTTACTTGAACAGATGTGGCACAAATTCCTTCAGACAGCGGCGCCAGGTAAGCCACTCATGATGAGTGCCAGGTGAAACATAGACATCAAGCTTGATGCCCAGGTCCTTCAATTCCTTCGCCATCTTCTCCGTGCCGAAGTTCTCTTCTGAACCGCAGCCCATGAACATATAGTTTATCTGACTGTTGAACTTCTCTGCATCGGCAAAGACGCCGTTGAAGCAGGTCTTGACATCCACACCGAAAAGTGCACCGCTGAAGGTTCCCAGGGCAGAGAACTTATCCAAGTTCGGCAACACGGTGTTGAAAGTCTGGCAACCACCCCATGACAAGCCAGCCATCGCACGATGCTCTCTGTCGGTATAGGTGCGGAACTTCTTATCTACCATCGGAATCAGATCCTTGATAATCACATCGTAGAAAGATGCGCCATAGAGCTTGCGCTCCTCATCCACATCCTTGCCCGGACGTGGCACGAAAGGCTGCTTTACATCGCCGCTCTCCATCACCACAATCATAGGCTCAGCCTTGCCTTCGGCAATGAGGTTGTCCATGATGTGCTGCATATAGCCCTGATGGCTCCAGCCCGTCTCGTCCTCGCCCATTCCGTGCTGCAGATAGAGCACAGGATAGCGCTTGTTCAAATTGGTTTCATATTCTGCAGGCGTATAAACCATGGCTCTGCGGAACTTGCCCTGAGATGCAGCATAGTAAGATACCGAACGAATCTGACCCTGTGCTACTCCCTGCTGAGGACGATAATAGTTGCCTTCGGCTCCCTCAGGAACCTCCAAGCCACTCGCCTCTCGGCAGCAGCCGAAGTAGGTTTCGCTGGCAGGATCTACTACCTGTACACCATCTACATTCAGGAAATAATAGTGGAAGCCTACTACCAATGGGTCTGAAACACCATACCAGTCGCCGTCCAAATCCTTCTTCATAGGATACTTCTTTCCGCAGATGTCGAAGATAACCTGCTTTGCTTCCGGTGCATGTAGCTTGACATAGGCACGATGGTCTTTGTTCACACGCGGATAGTTGGCATCCGGAATGATGCCGAGCAGCGAGAGCATCATGTTGGCATAGCGCTTACCCATGGTGCGATAGCTTTCGGCAATGAAATGCAATCCGTCGCCACGCTGCGGACATCCCTTGGAAGAGATGACGTGGGCAGTAGGGATAGTCTTGGCTATATCATCCACAATGGCGATATGCTGCCAGCAGCTGCCGCCCTGGTCTTTCTGAACGGTTTCGCCCACGAGCAAAGGTACATCTTCTGCCTTCAGGTGCAACTCTTTCAGAATATCGTTATACACGGTCTTCACCCGGTTAGGCCAGTTGGCATCACCATTGTTGGTTTCTCCCTGATGCAGCAGGATACCCTTGATGACACCCTGCTTCTGAGCTATCTTGGCAAGCTCGATGAGTCGGGCGTATGGATTGCCGTTATACTGGGAAGCGAAGTTCTTCATCCAGTCGGGCTGCTTCTTCAGATACGCCTTGCAGGTGCGCTTGTCGAAGAGATCGATGCTGGCGCCACCCACAGCCACGGTGATGGTTCCCACCTTGATGCTGTCTGGCAGGTTATCCACCATCTTTCTTCCGAAATAATCTACAGGAGTGAGGCCAGTGTCTGGTCGTGCCTGAGGAGGGACAGCGGTATGCCACTGTCCCTTTTTCCATCCAGCCTTTTCATCATCCACGGCATACATAGCCATGAATCTTGGATTTACTCCTGTCCGGTCGATGTCTTCGATGGCGGCATTACCCTCCATGTTCGACTGTCCAAAACAGAGATAAATTTGAAAATTAGGATCGGGGCTTACATTGCCCCCATTACTTGCCTGTGTCCCCATAGGAAGGCACAGATTCATGAAAAGAGATGCGATAATTATTAAACGTCTCATTTGTTATATGTTAAATATCAATTACTGAATTATCTTTTTTCTATTTCTGATAACATTGCCTTTATAGTTATGTTTATCGCTGCCCAGAAAGGTTGAATGTCTCGCCATCCTAAAGCATGAAACTCTCGATGTTAGAGATGCTTTTGGATAAAAAAATTGGTCATGTCATCACGACACGACCAACCTTAACGACTAACATCATTTCGGTTAATCCTTGTATATGATAAAACCTAAACTAATGTCTTTTCAATTTATTCTATATTTGATACTAATATCTGGCAATATCTTTACTTGGCATCGTTCCAATATTCAGGAGCACCAAGACCTGCTGCAAAGCCACCATAGGTGTGCTTGCGATAATAATCCAAATCCCAGAGGCCTACTGGCAAACCAGCACGCCAACCACTATTGGCAGGACTGTCGGTAGCACACCACTGGCAGATACCCCACTGCTGAGCCTCAGGAACAATCTCAAGATACTTCTTGACGATAAACTCGTAGTAAGCACGCATTGCCTTGTGCTGTTCCTCGGTCATATCAGTAGTATTTACAGAGTGGCCGTTCTCATCATCCAAGTCCATATCCAACTCAGAGATACGAACCAACTTATGTGAATCAACCATCAGTTTGAGCATGTTGACGTAAGCTTCCTCTCTTCTCTTCTGCTCAGCAGGATTCATACTGCATGACACGTGCATCTGACTGCCGATACCATCAATCTTGGTAACGCCGTCCTTCTCCCACTCGCCGATCCAATGAATCAAGCTCTTGAGCTTCTTGTTCTGGTCGTCAGCAGTTTCGAGGTTATAATCATTGATGAAGAGCTTCAACTCCTCAGAATTTCCACCAGCATCAGCAAAGCCCTTGCGAGCTGCAGCTACAGCAGTGCGAACATACTCAAGGTCACCCAGGTAATCCTGCCAGTAGAAATTATTCTTGGCATCATCGGCAGAAACTGTACCACGTGTGGCAGACTGGAGATCATAGAAACCATCGCCATCCTTATCTGTACCAGAGATAGCCTCGTTAACAACATCCCAAGCCTTCACCTTGCCCTCGGTAGCTTCCATCATGCCGTAAATCCACTTCTGCAAAACAGGAGTAAGTACTTCCTTCTTTTCCTCATCAGTCAAAGGTTTAGTATTGGATTTTTTGACCTGACAAACCTTAACAGAATGTACATCCAAAGTAGCATCTGCTGTCTGTGGTTTCAAGATAATATCATAATTACCTCCAACAATATTAGGCATCGGAAGTTTTACGGTTTGACGACCAGCAGAAACAGGTACACTTACAGTAATAGCCTGGGCACTGCCACCCCAACCATTCTGCATAGTCAATTCTACTCCACTAGCATCCTTGGAAGCAGATAAGTCTAGATAAAGTACATAATTACCTTCTTTTAAATCATTATTACTTCCTGGACTAATAAAGAACTGTGACCAATCGCCTGTAGGTTCAAAATGGATAGCACCATTCACAACAGGTGGTTTGCATCCCATATCAAAGAATGGGAAAGGTCCATCAGGATATGTCGTCGTAGAAACTTCATTTTCTATATCTACAGCAGCTGCACCAGCAACATTACCGATTTTATATGAAATGGGTACCCAAGACACTTTTGTCCAATGCGAAATATCATCTTCATCAAAGGTAGAGTTGACTACAATATTATGGTCAGAGCCCTTTTCTTTCAATACAAAATTATCAAAATAAAGTGTTCCGCCAACCTTTCCGAAACAGAAACGCATACGGTCAATATCTGCATTTGGCGTGAAAGTGAATTCATTGTCAACAGCACTTTCAGCTACAGTAAATGAACCTGCTCCATACTGTGTAGCAGAACCATCTTTCTTACCAGGCCAGAAATCAATCGTTCCAGGATTAGTTCCCCTTACATTAAGTGAAATCTCGTAAGTTTTACCAGCTTTAAGAGGCTCATCCAAATCATAGTAGATTTCATAATCCCAGGTATTGGCCTTAGGATCGCCACTTGTAATGATAAGACCAGGATTATCCCCAGCAGGAGGTAACTCCTTATCTGCAATCAGTCGCTTCAGATACTTGTTAGGCTGCTGAGCATGCCAAGCCAAGGTATGGCCATAAACAGAAAGGCCTGCATCGGTAGCTTTCTTAACATATTCACTTACTTTATCAAAATTAATGCTACCATCATCAGCAACACAAGAAGACATCTTCATGGCGTTACCGGCTACAGTCTCGTTAAAGTTGCTGTTGGTCAAGGCATACACCAGTTCCTGCTTGTTATATTCATCTACAGCAGTTCCGATTCCGAGGTGGAAGTTTGGACGGTCCTTGATGTATTCCTTCAAGGCATCATACTGCTCCAGATAACCATACTGCGCTTCCTTTCCAGGACGTACGGTCTCGAAATTCTGGTCGAAGTGGTCTGCACAAGAGGCCAAAAGCATGGCCCCGAGTGCAGATACTAATATTTGTTTATTCATAACTTATGCGATCATTAATTATTATAGGTATAAGAGAACTCCTCAGAAGTTACTCCACTACGCCACCAGACGAGTTTCTCGTTCAAACTCTTTTTTACACCATCAGCGAAGGTGATTTCGGCGTTGAGTTCCATCAGGTCACGATCCTTGTTATTCCACGAATGGATACCATCGTCTGCCCAAGAGCCTGAGCCTGTAGCCGTAACACCATCGGTGAGCGAAGTGATGGTACACTTTTCGTTGGCATCGAAGGTGAGCAGGAGGTCTGCCTTGTAGATGGTACTGCCCTCCTGAAACTCTACAGTATAAACAGAGCTGTTCAGGGTGCGGGTAGTAATCTGAACCTGTGAAGCCTTCTCGATGTTGTCGGTGCTTGTATTGTGATTTGTCAACCACCAGCCACTATACTTGTTCTGATACTTCACGCAGTACATCACGTAATCCTTAGGAGCTGTTTCCCAGATGGATGCATTGGTACGGGAGCCTGCAGCACCTTCTTTCAGAGTACCGGCAGAGATTCTGTCGAAGCCCTGCTGATCGGTCATCGCCAGAGGAATCACGTAGGTATTCTTCACGGCATCAGGGTCGTTGAAGAAAGCATCAGTCAACTGCACTACTGTCTCACCCGTCATTCCACCCTTGAAATCGAGTTTGTTGGTAGAAAGAGAGTAATATTCTGCAGGCATTGCCTTTACAGGAGTACCATCAGCAAAAGTAAGATGATCGCACAGACTGTTATCCACAACTACGTTCACATAACCTTTTCTTCCATTGTAAGAGCCGGCAAAAGTTGCCTTGATCTTGCATTTATACTCCTTATCGAGAGAGGTATCGTATTCATCATCGCCCAAGACGATGGTACGAACCGGACTCTGATAAACGAACATGACAGTGGTTCCACCCTCGTAATCATCAAAAGCCTGGTCTCCATTCTCACATGCAGTGAAAGAAGCCATCAGTGTCAGAAGGGCTGCCACCATTTTGATATATCGTTTCATAATCATTAGTCTTTATTTATAATATTAGCCGTTTATTATTTCCACCCCTCGTTCTGCTTGAGGTTGCTGTATTTCAGAATCTCAGAGTATGGGATAGGACCATAGTACATATAGTCTGAATAGTTGCGTTCCTCAGCGTCGAAAGTCTTGTAGATGTATTCGCCTGTTGTGGCATCTGTCGTGATGTTGATACCCTTGGTAGCCTCATTGAGATTAGCGAGATTAACCTTCCAGCGGCGCAAATCCCAGAAACGATGGTTCTCGAAGCAAAGCTCCAGGCGGCGCTCGTTGCGGATCAGTTCACGCATCTTATCCTTGCTCTGTGCGCACTCCTCCAAGTATGGATCCTCGCCCGACTCACCAAGTCCGGCACGCTTACGGATTGCCTTGATTACATCGTAGGCAGAATAGTTGGCACCGCCCACATTTGCCTTAGGACCCTGAGCCTCATTGGCAGCCTCTGCATAGTCGAGCAAGATTTCCGTAGTACGGATACGTGCTGGCAGGTGCTTCTGCTTGGTTGTAGAGCTTGGGTTGAGGTTCACATCAGGACGGAGCAACTTGCGGAGATAATAACCAGTCTTGGTTGATTTTCCGTTCTCCTTGTTCAAGCCATCCAAAGTCTTGGAATCGGCAGCCGAGTTCACCACTCCATCAGTTGCACCGATTTTATCGCCATTTACAAGAATGTAGGCAGCGAGACGTGGGTCACGGTTCTGATAAGGATTCTTGGCATCGTATTCTGCATTGGCATCAGTAATAGGATAACCGTTTGCCATAGGGAACGCATCCACCAGGTTCTGGGTTGGATTGATCTTACCGCTACCATAGAGCGAAGGAGGATAGTAATCTGTCTCCAGAGAGTTGCTTTCTTCAACATTTCCACGCCAGATAATCTCCTTAGGATTCTCGGATGTAGCACCCAATCCGTCTATGAGCGACTTATTGCAGAACCACTTCCATCCGTCAGGATCCACTGCATCTAAACCGCCAAACTCGCTCAGGCAGTTGGCAGCATACTTGGCGGCATCCTCATAAGAGGCTACACCGGCAGATGCATAAGCAGGAGAAGCGGCGAGGATGGCGAGCTGAGCCTTGAAAGCCGAGATGATGCGACCGTCAATCTTGCCACGATGGTTGATACCGAAGGCACGGTTGTACTCCGCATTGGTAGCACCCTTCTGGGCATACTTGGCAGGAACCTGATCCTCATTCACATCGGTATACTGCTCTGGCAGATACTTCAAAGCCTCATCAAAATCAGACATAATCTGAGCGTAGCACTCCTTGAATGTGTTACGTGGAAGATTGAAGTCGGAGTTGGAATCCTCGGAAGTAAGATGGATAGGCACACCCATCAACTGACCATCTACCATTCCGGCATGAGCACGGAGCAAGTACATCATGTGTAAGCCACGCAAAGCATAGGCATTACCCTTGTAGTTGTCGCAATACATCTGATTGAGAATCTCACTGGAGTAAGCCCACTCTACCTTATCGCAGTTTTCCAACATCAAGTTACAGTACTGGATGGCGTGATAACGACCATCCCACTGTGAAATCGGATTCATATTCGCAGCCCAAGAACCTGTTGCCATTTTCTTGTAGTTGTCGTCGTTCTGGTTGATAACGGCATCATCGGTGGCAGCATCAGTAGATGGCGAATTGCTGTATGGCAGAGCCAGGTAAGCATTGTCAAGAATACCACGGGCAAACGTAGGATCCTTATACATCTCGCTGATATCTTGGTTATTTTCCAAGGCAGGCTCAAACAGGTCGTCACAAGAAGTGAGCGATACTAAGACTGCACTTATCAATAATAATCTTGATAATTTCATAATTTTAATTCTTTAATTAATTCTAGAATGAAACCTTAGCACCGATGCTATAGAAGCGGTTCAATGGTGCCGAACCTGAATTGTTAACATCCATCTCCATGAGCTTGCGCTCCTTGGCTATGGTGAGCAGACTGTTGCCGTTGACAAAGAGCTGAAGTCCGCGTACGAAACTCTTCAGGAACATCGCCTTAGGGAAGTCGTAGCTCAACTGCACCTTCTGAAGGTCGATGCGGTCGGTAGAGTACATCCAGAAGTCTGATGTCTGATAGTTGTTCGTACCAGCCTCTGTGGTCAGACGTGGGAAAGTGGCTGTGGCTGCAGTCTCCTTGGTCCATCTGCCGCGCATCTCTGCTGTATATTTGGCACTACCGCCCACCCAGAAGTAGGTTGAATTCTTAACAGCCTTGGCACCGAAGTTTCCTGTGCCGAGTATGAAGAGGGTGAAGCCCTTATATTTCAGAGTGAGGTTCATACCGATGGTGGTAGGAGTTCCATACCAGCCGCCCTTGCCCAGATAAACCTGGTCCTTGCTGTCGATGACGTTGTCGCCGTTCTGGTCCTTGTACTTCAGGTCGCCCGGACGGATGGTTCCGCCGATAATCTGGGTTGGAGAGTTCTTGATATCATTCTCATCCTGGAAGAAGCCCATGCACTCATAACCCCAGATAGCATCGAGTGGCTGACCCTGGCGATACTGATAGGTATCAGCATACTGCGAATCATCTCGCTTGGTTGCCTCGGTGGTATAGTAAGTTACGTTGGCTCCTACGCCGAAACCGAAATCGCCCAACTGCTTCTTGTAGTTTACAGCAAAGTCGAAACCACTGCGCTTGTCCTCATTAAAATTAATGTAAGGAACGAAAGAAGACTCAGGATAGTAGCTGAACAGATAGCTAGGCACCTGATTGCGAGCCTCCAGAATTCCGTTGGTCCACTTAGAAAGGAAGTAAGATACATCGAAACTCAAAGCCTTGTTGAGCACCTCTGCATGAACCGTAGCAGAAATTTCCTTGCGGTGCAGGTAGCTGAGTTCGTTGTTGCTACCACGCTTAGACTGCATAGCTGAGTGACCGGAACCACCATTCCAATCCCACCAGCCACCGCTCTGATAAGTTCCGAGATACATGTAGTAATCGTCGATACCCAGATCGGTCTTCATATCGGTGTAGCTTGCGCTGAGGGTCAGATCATCGAAGAATGAATTCTCCATAAACTTCTCCTTAGAGAGGCGCCAGCCCAGAGTGGCAGATGGAGATACCCCCAATCGCTTGGCTGATGGCAACTTGGCAGACCAAGGTGTAGCCAGAGCGAAATCGGCATAATACTTATGATCATAGTTATAAGAGAGCTGCAAGCCCATGTTGGCGTTGCTCACCTTATGATACTCTGCCGATTTGCTCTGCTGGTAACCGTTGGCCACCAGCATGGCGCTTACGTTGTGCACATCGTTGAAGGTGCGGTTGTAATCGAAGTGCGCATTGAATGCGATGGTCTGGTTATCGGTAGAACCAGAGATATTCTGAGCTCCCGATTTCTTGTCCACCGTACCATTATTGTTCAAACCTACGATAACATCCTTGCCATTAAACTGCGACCAGGTTGGCTGGAAGGTGGCATAAGTATTGTTGAACGATGTAGTATATGCAGTAGCATAGTCAATGGCCACCATCGTGTGGAAGCTCAAGCCCTTGAGAACAGAAGAGAGGTCGAAATTCAAACCTGCATCAAACTGGAACTGACGGCTGTGATAGACATTGGTACCCGAAGCGTAGATATCACCGAACACGTTGGTGAGGTCGGCAGAAGAACCACCAAGGAAGTACTTGCCATCAATGATATTGCTGGTAGCCCCAATCATAGTCAGCGCCGACTTGGCGTTAGGGTCAATCATATCCACAGGAATCAGCGGAGCCACGCGGTTAGGACGGAAGGTGCGGGCCTGCTCCCAGTAGCCGCTATTGTTAGCCGACTTAGCCCCATAGAAAGTGGCATTCGCATTCACATAGGCATTGATGGTGCTGCTCAAGGCGAAATCCACATTACCTCTTACATTGAATCGGTCGGTATAGTTCTTCTTAGCCTCGCCGAAGTTCAAGTTGTCACCGCTGCGATAGTAACTCACGTTGGCATAGAAGCGCGCCTTCTGGTTGCCACCTTCTATCTCGGCAGATACCTCAGAACGATTGAAAGCCTTCTTGATATAATCAGAAGAATAGAAATCTATGCTAGGATAGCGATATGGATTCTTGCCGGATGCATAGTTGTAGATGGTCTCTGCAGAATATGGCAGGTTGTTTTCGGCACCGCCATCATTGAGGAAAGCCTCGTTGTAGAGAGTCATGTACTCAGCCGAACCGAGATACTCAGGAAAAGCCTTGGCTACGTTCCAGCCCGTATTGGCATTCACCTTTACCGACAAGCCATCGTTAACCTTGCCACGCTTGGTGGTAATGAGAACCACGCCATTGGCAGCCTTGCTGCCATAGAGTACTGTGGCCTGGGCACCCTTCAGGAAAGAGATATCCTCAATTTCATCTGGGCGAACAT
The DNA here is from genome assembly GCA_022741625.1 of Prevotella sp. Classification (GTDB taxonomy): domain Bacteria; phylum Bacteroidota; class Bacteroidia; order Bacteroidales; family Bacteroidaceae; genus Prevotella. The sequence continues at coordinate 15,734 of JAIINY010000012.1, forward strand.
TACTGGCTTCACGTGGCACACCGTCGATGAGAACGAGTGCATTGGAATAACCCCACATACCACTGCCATTATAACCGGATACATAACCCTGCATGTTGTCAAGGCTGTAGGTATTATAGTTTTTCTCTGTCAATTCTCTGACATTGACGGTGCTCACACCACCGAGCACATCGCTCTGGTACGCCTTCTTGAACGCCACGTTAACCATTGCGCTATCAGCAGATTCCTGAGCCGAAGCAGGCAACTGTGCCAGAAGTGCAGTAACCACTGTCAGAGCAGAGTATATTGTTTTCTTATTATTTTTCATATATAATATGATTATTTCTAAGTTTATGCTTTTTATATATCACATCTCCGGGTGATTACCATCCTGGATTCTGTCCAAACTCAGGATACAGATAAACATCGCTTTCCTTGAGTGGCAAGAGATAGTGTTTCTCTGAGAAGTCGCGGGTCACGATGGTCTTCTCGCTCCATCCTGTCACCTCGGCATCACGTGGATCGTTCTTGGTATAATCGAAATTACCTACACGCTTGAATTCCTGTGAAGTCTTGATGTTATAAGGATATTCTGTGAGAAGCAACCAGCGCTGCAGGTCGTTCCAGCGGAAGCCCTCAAAGGCAAGCTCTACGGCACGCTCGCGGCGAACCTCGTCCATAAACTTCTTCTGGTCGTTCATAAACTTATCTGCCACATGACCAGCATCTACTCTATCGCGAAGCACATTGATTGCATCAGCAGCGGTGAGGTTGAGCTTTGAACTCTTGTAGTTGGCTCCCTGAACGGCTGCACCAGCCTCAGCATACATCAGATAGAGGTCGGCAAGACGCATGTAAGGAAGGTCGCACTGCAAGGCACCACCCCATTCGTACATACCATCATACTTGTTGCACTGATGAGGAACCAGCTTCTGAGTATAGTAACCAGTGCGGCATCCGTTGGCAGAAGAGCTACGCAGATTACTGCCAGTGTACATCTGGATGTACTTAAACTGATAGTCGTCAGATTCCTTAGCAATGGTGGTATTGATATACTGGAAGCCATCGAACACGATATCGTGATAGAAGCGTGGGTCACGGTTCTTGAATGGATGAGTTGGGTCGAAACCGGAATCAGGATCATCCAGAGGCAGACCGTTTGCCATACCATAATAGTTCACGTAGTTGGCTGTAGGCTGATGAATCAGCGCATCGTGCTCAACGATACCGTTCAGCTTAGGTCCCCAAAGCTTGGTAAAGTTCCAGTTGGAACCGTTCTCACCAATATGTGGACCGCGCATAATAGCCTCGGTAGATCCAGGCATCTTCCAGTCCTGTCCGGTTGTACGGAAGATATCAGAGAAGTTGGACTTGGAACTCTTGTCAGCCTCATGGTCATAAATATTAGAATACTTATATTCGGCCAGAGCGTAAGGAGTCTTACCGGAATTTACTTCGCCGATAGCTTCTGCCAGAGCATCTGCAGCCTGAGCAGCCAGTTCGGTATTATATTTATAGGTGTCGCCATTCTTAGAAGCACCCTTCTCCGCCTTGCCCAAGTTGTTTAATGGAGAAGCTGCCCAAAGCAGTACCTTGCCTAAATAACCCAAGGCACAAACCTTAGTGATACGGATATCATTCTTGCCCAAGGTCTTTTTACCAACGGTAGTCTTATCCCAGTCGTTTGGAAGAAGATCGGCAGCAGCACGGAAGTCTTCTGCACATTTCTTGGCACACTCCTGATAAGAGAGGCGTGGCAAGGTTAATACCTGAGAGCCATCCAGCACGGTATCTACGTATGGCATTCCACCATAGAAGGCTATCATCTCCTCGTGCCACCAAGCACGGAAGAAGAGCAACTGACCCTTGATGAAGTTCTTCTCTTCCTGGGTGCAGTCGGTCATCAGGTCAAGGTTAGCAAGACCGATGTTGCACTTACGGATGCAATACCAGGCATGCTCCAAAGAATGAGCAAATTTATTGGTTGAAGTCGGATCAAGGTACTCACCAGGATTTCCAGAAGAAGGTCTGTGCAAGAAACTTTGATTATTGCTATACCAGTTACGGTAGTCGCCTAAATCAAAATGAGCAGTCACATGTCCATCTCCCAAGCCAGTATTCATGATTTCATCTTCACCCCAGTTGAATGAGGTACAATACGCATTCGACTCCTTACTTGGAATACAGTTGTACATTTGCTCCACATATCCCTGGAAGTTGGTGAAGTTCTTAAATGCCTGTTCTGCACTCACGGTAGAATCTGGGCTCTTGTCCAAATAGTCAGTACAAGAGGTGAAACCGCAAGCGAGTCCCAGCACACAAAAGAGTTTTACTATATTTCGTTTCATTTTAGTTTACATATTTAAAGATTAAACTTGACACCGAAGTTCACACGTTTCATCGTTGGATAAGCACCTACGGCGCCACCGTTACTAGAGAAGTTTGACTCACGGTCGTCTGGCATTCTGGTCCAAAGCCAAAGGTTGTTACCACTTACGTAAACCTTGAGGTTGTTCAAACCGAGTTTCTTGATCCAGCCGCTATTCCAGGTATAGGCAATCTCTACGTTCTTCAAGCGAATGTAAGAACCATCGCAAAGATATTGAGTGCCATAGTAAGCCGCATTCGACATTGGCTTAGAGTTGAAACGTGGAGTGATGACATCACAGTTGTTGTGATTGTCGCTCCACCAGGTTCCCTGGTCATAAACATTGGCAAGCATTGGATCTACCAAACTGATCATGGTTACGTCACGGGTTACGTTGGTTACACCATAGAACTGAGCGAAACAGCTGAAGCCCTTGTACTCATAACCGATTGTTGCATTGTAGGAGTTCTGTGGAGTACCGGTATAACCGTAAGGAACTCTATCGTTCACATCATCCACCTTACCGTCGCCATTGAAATCTACGATGTAGTAGTCACCAGGAAGACGCTGGCCATCGTTGGAATCCATCTTCGGAGAACCATAGACATCATCATAGTTCTGGAGGATACCCTTATCAAGGAAGGTGTAAGTCTGGTTGATAGCATGACCTGCTGCCTTGCGATAAGATGGGAGCAACGCTGCATCATCCTTGATCTTCACCTCGTTCACGGCGTGGGTCATACTGAAGTTTGCCCAGAGACGCATCTTGTTGGCAAAAACCTTGTTAAACCTCACCTCAAACTCATAACCGCTGGTAGTTACCTTACCCAAGTTGGCTGTAGGAGCAGTCTGACCGAAGTAAGAAGGAACCGAACGGGAAGCTCCGTTGACAAGGATATCGGTACGAGTATCGTGGAAGAAATCTACGGTACCGGTGAACAAGCCACCCAAGAAACCATAGTCTATACCCACATTCACCTTCTTTACCTTCTCCCAGTGTACGTTCTCGTTACCTACGGTAGATTCACGATACCAGGTATATGGAGAATCTCCACGGGTAGCATCCATCTTGGTTGTACCACCATATGCCCACTGAGACATGTAAAGGAATCGGTCGCCCACATTATCGTCACCGATTTCACCATAGGAAGCACGGATCTTCATCATATCCAAAATCTTGTTCTCACGCAAATATTTCATGAAAGGCTCCTCGGAAATCATCCATCCAATGGCACCAGAACTAAAGAAGGCGAAACGGTTATCTGGAGAGAACTTCTCTGAACCGTTGTAAGCACCATTATACTCGAAGAAGTAACGGGAATTCCAATCATAAGTGGTACGGAACACCCAGTCTTCACGATAAGAAGGAATCATGTAACCTGTTGCATATTCCTGGCGACCGAAAAGTCCCATGGCGCTTACGCTGTGCTTGCCAAAACTGCGAGCCCAGTTGAGCTGAGCCTGATAGTTCAGGTTGCGCTGTGTAAGATTATTGCTAACCTCACCACCATTCACGGTCCACTTGTTTCCCATAGCATAATCGAACTTATCGTATGCCTCGTATGGCTTATAGTAAGAAACGGCACCGGTATGAGGATCAATCCACTTCAACTGAGGATCATGGTTCATATCATTAATACCACGATTCTTCTCTACAAAAGTATTGTCCCACGAAATCATACCTCGTGCAGAAAGTCCCTTGGTAATGAAATCAAGTTTCTGTTCCAACACGAAATCAGTAGTGATGCGAGTAGTGGTAGAAGTCATGGTACCACCCAAAGAAACCTGCTGGGCAGAGTTGGTTACATTAGTAGTTCCTGGCAAATATCCCCAAGAGCCATCGCTATACTTAGGCAAGAAAGCATCTGGAGAAATATTATATGCACCAGCCCATTGCTGGCTGACCTGCCAATCGCTATAACCATCAGAACTATTTACCCAAGGAGCCTTGCGCTGACCATTAGAGCCAGCAAGGTTCATCTTGAACACGGTGGTCTTTGTGATGTTGAAGTCGAGATTAGAACGAACATTCACACGATTGTAATCATAACCTGTACTATAGTTACGACCATTGCCGAAATTCTTATAAAGGTCACCCTCGCTCACGAAATCCACACCTGCAAAGTACTTCACAAACTTGGTACCACCCGATACATTCACATTGGCATTGTATGACATGGTGTAATCCTTGAAGAGTACATCCTGCCAATCTACGTTCGGATAACGCTCACGCTGCTCCAGTGTAGTCTGGTTGCGATAGTTCTCGATGAAACTCATAGGTTCCATCTTGTCGAAACTGCCTGGAGAGATGTTCAACTCATGTTCGATAGCCTTGTTGCGGGCAATAAGCGCATCGTAGGAATCATATTTATCAGGAAGCTTAGAAGGAATCTTCATCACGGCATTGGCAGTAACACTAATCTGCGCCTTGCCTTCGGAACCACGTTTGGTAGTAATCAAGATAACACCATTGGCACCTTTCACACCATAAACGGCAGTGGCAGAAGCATCCTTCAAAACAGAAATGGTAGCTACAGACTGCATATCAACGCTCGACATAGGGCGCTCGATACCATCCACCAACACAAGAGGAGAAGAGTTGTTCCAGGAAGAAGCACCACGAATCTGAATCTGAGGTTCCTCTTCACCCGGCATACCACTGGATGCAGTAGTAACAACACCCGGAAGGTTACCAGTCAGAGCTGCTCCGATATCACTGATACCCGCAGCACGCTCCAGCGTTTTTCCTGTGGTCTGGGTAATGGCACCTACGACAGAAGCCTTCTTCTGCTGACCATAACCAACGACTACAACTTCGCCGATGGCGTTGTCGTCTTCAAGGGTAAGTTTGAACTCTCTCTTCGTACCAATCTTTACTTCCTTGGTCTTCATACCTACGTATGTAAATACGAGGATAGAATTCTCTGAAGGAACACTGATACAGAAATTACCATCTAAGTCGGTGACAGCACCGACACCGGGATTTCCCTTTACTTTTACAGTGGCACCTATCAGAGGCTCACCTGTACCGTCAACAAGATTACCCTTGACCTGGATCTTCTGTGCCTGAGCATTCAGGCTGCAGAAAGCT
>JAIINY010000278.1:0-3912 GCA_022741625.1 Prevotella sp.
CTGCCCTGAACGCAGTTCAGATTGCTGAGTACTTGATTAAGGTGGGCAACGTAAAGTAAGCCATACCTTATTTATATAAAAGAATATGAGGAAGTTAAGGGATAATGAATTTTATCTCTTAACTTCTTTTCGTCTTTATACGATTCTGAATAGAAAAGTAAGAATATGCTTGAAAGATTCAAACAATTACTCGGTGAGATGAACCGGGGCATTTATGAGAAGGAGACGGAGATATCGCTCTCACTCCTGGCAGCTCTGGCTGGTGAGAGTATCATCCTGCTGGGACCTCCGGGTGTGGCAAAGAGTATGGTAGCCAGACAGTTGAAGACGGCATTCAGGGAGGCTCAGAGCTTTGAGTATCTGATGTCGCGATTCTCTACACCCGATGAAATCTTCGGTCCGGTGAGCATTCAGAAACTGAAGACTTCGGATACTTACGAGCGTGCGGTGGAGGGGTATCTGCCTACTGCCGATGTGGTTTTCCTGGATGAAATCTGGAAGGCGGGACCTGCTATCCAGAACACGCTCCTCACGGTGATTAATGAGAAGCTTTTCCGTAATGGCAATCGCGAAATGCATCTCCCTCTGAAACTTCTCGTGGCGGCTAGTAATGAGCTGCCGGCTAAGGGAGAAGGACTGGAGGCGCTTTGGGACCGATTCGTGATTAGAATAGAGAGCCGACCGATTAAGCTGGAGAAGAATTTCCGTGCTATGCTGCTGGAGGCTAATGAGTCTCACACGGATCTCACTGATTCCACGGATGAGGCTAATGTTATGTACAAGAAGTCTTCTGTAAAGCAAACGCCAATGGGAGTAGAAACATCAGAAAGAGATTTGTTTATTTCTGAGAATACAAAGAAAAAATCTGTGAGATCTGTGAAATCCGTGTGCGATATAAGAATATCCCCTGAGGAGTATGCTGAATGGGCGGAGAAAATCTGTCAGATTGGCGTGAAGGAGGAGGTGCTTGATGCAATTTCCGCCATCCGTAAGTCTCTGAGAGCCGTGAATGTGGATGAGGCTGCCGAGCGCCGAAACATCTATGTGAGCGACCGCCGATGGAAAAATATCGTTCGCCTGCTTCGCACTTCTGCCTTTATGCAGGATAGGGAAGAGGTGGATATCTGCGACCTGCTTCCTATCTACCATTGTCTGTGGCAGGAACCGGAAGAGCGGGATGCTATCCGAAGCATCGTAATCCGGGCACTCTTTTCTCCTTTTGCAGAAAAACTGGTGGAGATGAAGAATGCGCTTGCCAAGGATATCAAGTATCATCGGGTTCGTAGGAATCCTGATGATGGCAGAGATTATGAAGGGGAAATCGAAACCCTTTCGGATGGCTTGACTTCGCTGGAAAGGCAGTTGGGCGAGAATCTCTTTGTGTCTTTGGATGATAAGGCTGAAATTTCGGCCTATCTCCGTGATTTCTATAAGGAGTTGGCGTTTACCCGACAGGATACGATGAAACTTTATGAGGCATAATACGATGAAACTTTATGAGGTTTAATCGCCTCCAGTTACTTATACATTATTATATATAGAAGAACAAAAACATGATGAACGAACAGATAACTTTATCTCCAGAGTTGGAGGCTCGTGTTCACCAGGCGGTGGAGAATTTTATGCAGGGCTATGGCTGCTGCCAGTCGGTGGTGGCTGCCTTTGCCGATTTGTATGGTCTTGATGATGAGATGGCAAAGCGCATTGGTGCCGGCTTCGGTGGTGGAGTTGGCAGAATGAGAATGATGTGTGGAGCCGTTTCGGGCATTGTGGTGCTCGTTGGCTTGGATTGCGGACAGACCGAGGGGGATGATCGTGAGGGAAAGTCGGCCTGCTACAAGGTGGTGCAGGATTTGTTAGCCAAATCGAAGAAGCAGAATGGCAGTATCATCTGTGCCGAGATTCTGGGCTTGAAGGGTCATGAAAAGGCGCAATCCAGCTATGTGGCTTCGGCAAGGACGGCAGAATACTACAAGTCTCGTCCTTGCGCAGCCAAAGTGGAGAGTGCCGCAAGAATCTTCGCAGAATATCTGATGGAGAAAGAGAAGGCTTAGTCTTCCTATAATATATAAGAGGCTTTTTACCGATTTGGTGAAAAATATCGAATAAGATGAAATACCAGAATAACAAGGACTTGGCGGAAGCACAGTATTACTTGAAGATGCTGGACGACTTCTGCAAGTCGGGGCAGGTGAAGATTCCTGATCCGACAGGCGCAGCCATGCCTTGGAATTTGAAGGAAGACCCGCTGAAGGATTATCTCATTCATCTCTTTACCCTGAAAGTGACGATTCCGGAAACTGGCGAAGAGGTGCAGAAATTCGTGCGTCAGGTGGTGAATAGCAAAATCAAGAGCAAGGTATTCTATGATTGTGTGGGAAAGTTCATCGTGGAATGCGTTCATCACATGCGATTCCAACGCCAACGTGCCTGGACCGAAAGTCATCGGGCTGATGATGTGCTCGACTGGACTTCCTTTAAGAGAATGGATGAGCAGGTGTGGCTTCCGCTCATCAACCAGTTGGAGCAGGAACACCGGGAGGATGGATTTGATAAAGCCTTCTTCCTGAAACTGATGGCTGGTGATGGAGCTTCGAAACCCGAAAACTGGGAGCGTCTGGTAAGAGACTGGAAGGTGTGCATCGACCATCAGGTATTGAACAAACTGAAGGATTTTATTTCTCTCCGTCAGAATAACTTCGAAACGGGATTGGTTCGCATGATGGACCAGATAACCCGCAACATGAAGGCGAAGGGCGTTTCGGAGCAGCGAGCCGTGCAAGCCTGGGAACTGATGACGAACGGATGGACGGAAACGGAGTTTGAACGTCGCCTGAACCAGGTGAAGATTCAGGATAAATATCCGGAAATTAAGGAGATTGTGGCGAAGATGGGGCGTGTGGCAGATGCCAACGGCAAAGATAGGCTCACCATCGCATCGGGGGTGGAGATGAAGATGGAGCATTCCGCAGGAAGCGACATCGAGGGCATTACCGTGGGCGATGATCTCAATTCGCTTCTTCCACTGGAGTTGGCGCAATACAGCGATGAGGATATGGAGGGGCTTTTTATCTATAAGTATCGAACCCGCAGGCTTCAGACTTTCCGTTATAAGAGCGAAATGTCGAAGCCATCCCGCAAACTCGGCTTTACCCATGCTTCCCGAAAAGGTCCGATGATAGTCTGTCTGGATACTTCGGCAAGTATGTATGGAACGCCTGAAAGGATTTCTTCTACGCTGATTTCCCTATTGGAAGAAACGGCAGAGGATTTGGAGCGGGATTGTTTTCTAATAGATTTCTCCGTGAGCACCCGTGCCATCGATCTGATGGCGAAACGGAAGGCGGAGCGGTTGAAGAGGATTGGAATCACGGTTGTGGACTCTACAGAAATTCCCGATAATTCTGCAGATTTATCTTCTGATGGTCAGGCTCATACGGGTCGTGGTGTCTGGCGCCAGCCTACTACAACCCATCTGCCTTTTATAGGCGGTGGAACTTCGGCAAAGAAGATGATGAACCAGATGTTTGATTTGCTGGATAACGATGGTCTGCATTATGTGAATGCCGATGTGCTTTGGATTACGGATTTCCTGATTCCGAATCCGCCGCAGCAGATGTTGGCGAGATTCAAGGAGTATAAGGAAACGGGCACCAGGTTTTATGGCATCCGGATTGTTCGGGATGATGACAAGGAGCCGAATGAATGGAAGGATTATTTCAACCATATTTATACCATAAAGTATAGACCGTTGAGGAGGTATTAGAAATATAAACAGTTCGCCCTGTAAAGGCAAAAACTTTGTACTTTCCAGGTACTTAAAAGCTTTTGCCCTTATAGGGCGACATTCTTGCTTATGCGTAAACCCAGGGCGGTGCCCTGGGCTAGGAGCTTCTGCCCTTTCAGGGCGTA
>JAIINY010000279.1:0-3904 GCA_022741625.1 Prevotella sp.
ACTCGGAAAACGGGAAGCGGAAATAAGCAAATGGATGCGGGGAACACATAATTTTACAATAGACACTCTTGTATCTATTGAGGATGCTCTCCAAGCTCCGATATTAAATGTAGTTCATCAGGATTTAGAAATATGTGTGTGATTTTTTAATCGGTCAAGCAAAGAGCAAACTAACATGGTTTTGCCTTCGCTTGACCGATTGTCATATATTCATTGTTGTATTGAGAGAGAAATTTATTTAATCGGCTCTGCATGGATACAATAGTAACTCTTTAAGGGATTTTCCTTATTCTTTTTCAAGATTAAAGCAACTAAACATCCCTCATAATCAGAGTTCCATTGCACAGGCGTATAGCCCTTCCAATACATCACAAGGTCTGCATCGGATGGCAAAGCCTTGAAACGGTTGCGGTACTTCTCTCTGTTCGAATCATCTACCACAACACCCTTGCCATACTGACCATAATACATATCCATCAAATCAACCAACATTCTTTTCTCCTCAGACAGTACAGCCTCATGCTTCTTCATGCTTTCCGGTTCCTCAGAATCCAACAGTACCCCTGATACAATGTATTCCAATTCAGAATATGGCTTTTCCGGAAACTCAGGAGAATAACGAGGAGAGACTATCCGGAACCGCTTGCTCCGGTCGAAGATGCAATACAAATCATAGTCTTCATTAGATGGATTCAGCAAGTCAGAAGAACCGAAATCGTAACCCATGAAACCATTATTATAGATATTGAGATAGATGCCGGAAGAATAAACCACACGTCCACCCTTATAGCCATCAGCAACAATCAATGTTCTATCTTCCTCCGTCATAGAAGTATTACGGCTGATCTGAAAAAGATAAGTGCTAAGGTTGATTGACACAGCATAACAATTGTTCTCATTTCTGAGACTCACTACCCTATCTGGCATTCCCTTACATGACCATACAATGGAATCATAATAATGATAATAAGGGTTAGCTGATGAGTTATTGTTCAGATAATCTGTCAAATCAAAACTCAAAAGTCTGAATGACTGAAATTTACTATATCCATCACCCATTCCATGGGCATCCTTAGAATTGGCATATACACACCGAATATAATAACGGCAATCATCCGGTACTTTTTCAGTTTCATTTGGCTTGTCTTCTTCATCACTCTTATCAATAGTATAAGTATTCTGCACATCAATCAATTCTAATGAAGATAAACGCTGATATACCACCAAGCCATAAACAGCTTTATCCTGATTGTCAGCTACTGTCACCGAACCAATCTTCTCCATCACATACAGGTAAGCTTCATCTTCATGAAACTTCACATCCAGGATTTGCATATAATCATCTACCTTACCTGCCTTATTTGTTTTGATGACAATGCCCGTCGCATCATCATACGACCAATCCTGCTTCTTGAAACAGAATGTACGTGTATCCTCATCACGATAATAAGTCATCAACTGATTCTCAGATAAGAATTCATAGACCTTCGGACTATAATCCTTGATGCCTTCACGATAATCAGTTTTCGCAAGTTTACCGTTTTCCTTCACCTGATAGATGCCGACAGGTTGCCAGCCATAACTTACAAGCCACGAATTCAGAACATTCCTATCTATATCACAGACAGGAGCCTTTCCGTCTAAGATGCAATACCCGTCCTGATTTAAAACAAATGACTGGTTGAACAGTTCCTTGTCATTCCAAGGAAGGCTGTCCAACTTATCATCATCACTACTACAGCCAGTTAGCATCCAGATGCCAACCACCATGAATATCATCCATAAACAACGCTTCATATACTTTCTGTTTTTTATAATCTGTTCTTTTCTGAATTACCGGCACCCGTACCCTTGTACTTGCTTCTACTAACATTAAACTTATAGCTGAATGAACACATAATCATTCGGGTATCGGTATATTTTCTGGTATAGATATCGCTGGTACCATATACCAATCTTGTGGAATTGCGCATCGTCGCAAAAAGGTCATTGCCCGCCAAAATGACATTCAGGCGGTCGTGAAGAAAACTTCTACGCAAAGAGACGTCCACTCCTCCTTGTGCCATATAAAGCGGAAGCGCAGAATGGCCCTGCGTGTTCCAACTCATATCAAGATTAAGCGTCCAACCTCATGGTAACGAAAACGCATTATTGAAAGAGCCGATGAATATCGGCTTGCTGTATGCCTTACCACCAATGGTCAGGAACTGCTTTCTAATACCAGCGTCTAACGTAGAATGCCACCATCCTATCGTCGGCGATGCCGTCAGTCCCACGTAACAAACCTGAGTATGATTCAAATTACGAAAGGTGTACATACTGATTAACTCATTGTCATGATACGGTTCTATCACCTGATAGCAAGGATCTACAAGATAACGCCAGTTGGCAAAAAAATGGAACCATTTATATCCCAGATTAATTCCTATGCCATGTTCGAAGGTTGACTTGAGCAATGGGTTTCCACCCTGATAATAATAGCGACTATTATATTGCACATTACTACTTAACTGACTATAGGAAGGACGACTTACCGTCACCTTATAAACCATATTCATTTTCACATTCCCGATAGGAAAGGTCAAGGACACATTCGGAAAGAAATGGTCGTACTTACGACTCTGGTCGGGTACGAAATAATCCTTATTCTCCTCGCTCCAATAATCACCACCTGTATTATAGTAATTGGAAGAAACATGTTCGTATCTGAGGCCAGCATTCAGTTCTACCTTGTTTAGTCTCAATCCATAAGAAACAAAGGCTGCAAGATTACTTTCCTTCACCTGATCGTCCGTCTTGCCTGGCAAGTCAGTTCCCTGTTCATCTATAGTATAAAGATTGGCACGGCAACTTTCGGTAAACTCATTACCAATCTTCAGGGTACCTTTCCATACCGGAAAGCTCAGTACCAGCTTAGATGCATGCATCCAACTATCAGCCGTGAAATCAGATTCTATCGTACGAGAATCTCCGCCCTCTATTCCTGTTTCTTCAGAATATTGAGTCTGTCCTGTTTTCCGAAGATATATTTCCCCATTCCATTCTATGCTCACCTTTCCTATCTGTCCGGCATAATAAGCCGTAATATCCTGCGTAGGTCGGCTTTTGAAACGGCAATACATATCATTTGTATAGCTTTCTGTCTTGGAGCCATTCTTCCAGACATCCATCAGCGAATTCCAGCCACCCCGACTATAAGGATTGATGTTCACCTCGTAAGTGGCACCCACGGAATGCCTATCATTGAAAACATAATTAAAACCAAGACTTCCACTGGTATAGTAACTCTTGTTTTTGATAATCAAGTCTTCGTTGATATTCATGAGCGTCTTGCCGTAGAGTCTGTTATCATTATTCTGATCCTGATAGCCCTGAGACAAACCACCATACAAATTGGAGAAGATATCCAATCCCCGATAGCGATAATTCAAATCTAGGACTTCACGATGATTGTTCTGATGATTGCGCTGATAGACTTGCCGATAAGTCAATCCCAGTCCTTCTCCCTTCTTTCTTGTCGTCTTGATTCTGATGACGGCCTGATAGGTTGCATCGTATTCAGCACCCGGCTCGGTTATCACCTCTACATGTTTGATGTCAGAAGAACTCAATCTGTCGAGATCAACGGTTCCCTTGATTTTCTTGTTATCGATATAAATCAAAGGTTTACCTTTGCCCAAGACTTCTATTTCTCCATTCTTCTGCATCACTCTCGGAAGATGTTTCAAAACATCTTCTGCCGAGCCCATTTTCTCCAAGGATGTACCTTCTACCTGAGCCACCAATCCTTCAGAAGTCATTCTGAAAGGCTGTCGATGTCCTTTCACTACTATTTTCTGCAGATTCATCGTTGCCTCTTTCAGAGTTATTGTCCCTATCTTACCTATATTATATGTATTGCTTG
>JAIINY010000280.1:0-3896 GCA_022741625.1 Prevotella sp.
CTCAGATAGGTATCCACCTTCTGGGTGTCAGGATTCAGAACATAGGCTCCGTAACAATTAATATAAGGTGTACGGCGGGTAACACGGGCACCCAAGTGGTGCTGAGTGATGATTTCTACAGCGAAATGATTTTCCTTGATATCGATGTCCGGGCAGTTGCGCACAGCTTCCATCAGACCGCGCTGGATTTCAGCACCCGTATCATCAGCGTGATGAAGAATGCGGAACTCGCTGTGTCCGCCCTCACGATGAAGATCGAACTTGCCATCCTGCTGCTTGTCGAAGTTGACACCCCACTGCACGAGCTCCTTGATCTGCTCTGGTGCCATGGTGACAACCTGCTTCACAGCCTGATAGTCGCTGATGTAATCACCAGCGATCATTGTATCCTGTATGTGCTTGTCGAAGTTATCTACTTCCAAGTTGGTAACTGACGCCACACCACCTTGTGCAAATGAAGTGTTTGCCTCATCGAGTGAGGTTTTGCAGATCATACACACTTTACCTTTATGCGCTCTGGCTACTTTCAGGGCGTAACTCATACCGGCAACTCCTGAGCCGATAATCAGAAAATCATACTTATAAACCATGTGAGTTTATTCTAATAATGCTTAATTGTTTGCAAAAGTACTAATTTCTCTTTAAAAAGAGTAATAAGAGAGGGATTTTTTGTAATTTTGCAGCGAATTTTAAGGTAATATAGTCTTTTAGACTATCAAATAGTAGCTGAAAACGCTATTTTAAAGATAAAAGAACGAGATATGGCAGATAGAACTTTTCATAAGCGCTTCAATACGACGGCTCGTGTTGGAGTGGTGGTTTTCGCCCTCCTGGCAGGATATTTCTTCTGGGTCAAGATGGCGATTATTGGTATTTTCGTTGCCATCATCATTGTGGGCATGATCGAGCGTATTCTGAATACCACCTATACATTCAAGAAGGTGAAACCTATCGACCGAGATGACGAGATGGAATATCTCATCATCAACGAGGGTAGGTTCTCTTCCAACAGGAATGTGCCGGTATGCGACATCATCAGCGTGCATACCGCCAAGACCTTTCTGGGATTGGATCATTGCCTGGTGATAGAATACGGACATCATAATATGGTAACGGTGCAGCCCGATAATGAAGAGGCTTTCGAGAAAGAAATTAGTAAAAGACAATGAAAAAGATTATATATATGATGATGAGCTTCATCATGGCTACGCTCATGGCGATGCCGGTGAAGGCTCAGGATGTGATTGAAGGAGAAGTGGTGGAGCCGCAGGACGACACGGAAGTGACCGACTCCACGATGTTGGATTCCCTGGCTGCTGATACATTGAAGCTGCCTTGGCCCGAATCGGTGCAGGTAGGTATCGGTAAACTCTTGGAAAGTAAGATGTTTGAGACATCGCAGGTGGGGATCATGGTCTGGGATATGGATGCTGATTCCTGCATCTACAAGCACAACGAACGACAGCTGATGCGCCCGGCAAGTACGATGAAACTCTTGACAGCCATCACCGCACTTGACAAGTTGGGCGGTTCCTATCAGTTCAAGACTCAGTTGAAATATACCGGAACCATCAAGGACGGTGTGCTGACGGGTGATGTTTACTGTGTGGGAGGTATGGATCCCCGTTTCAACAGTGATGACCTGACGGCATTTGTCAACAGTCTCAAGGATATGGGTGTGGATACCATTCGGGGTAATGTATATGCCGACCGTTCGATGAAGGATGCGTCTTTGCTGGGCGAAGGCTGGTGCTGGGATGATGATAATCCGGTACTTTCGCCATTGGTGTTTTCCCGCAAGGACATCTTCATGGACCGTTTCCTGGCTAAGCTGAAGGATGCAGGCATCGAATATGAGGAGATGTATGCCTCTTCCAAGACCTGTCCTGCCAATGCCTTTACCATCTGTACCCGTTTCCATACCATGGACCAGGTACTGCATAAGATGATGAAGGAGAGTGACAATCTCTATGCCGAGTGCATGTATTACCAGATTGCGGCTTCTACGGGCAACCGTCCGGCAAGTGCCAAGAGTGCCCGCAACGTGGAACGGCAGTTGATCAATAAGCTGGGACTGGATGCTTCCCGCTACAGACTGGCAGATGGTTCGGGCTTGTCGCTCTACAACTATCTCAGTGCCGAGCTGGAGGTGATGATGCTCCGTTATGCTTTCCGCAACGATAACATCAAGCAGCATCTGATTCATTCCTTGCCTATAGCAGGTGTGGATGGAACCCTGAAGAAGCGTATGAAAAGCGGCAGTGTCCACGGCAATGTCAAGGCAAAGACGGGTACCCTGACCGGTATCATCTCGCTGGCTGGCTATTGTACGGCAGCCAATGGACATGAGCTTTGCTTCTCTATTATTAATAACGGTATTATGCATGGCAGCAATGCCAGACATTTTGCAGACAAGGTTTGTAACCTGCTCTGCCAACCATAATTAAGTTAGAAGTTTATGGAAGAAATTCGTAGATTTGTAGATGAAATGATAACATGGGCGGGTATCACGGGTGATTACGTGCCTATGCTTCGTCATATATTGCTCACCATTATCGCCGTGTTGTTGGCGATGCTGAGCGATTTCCTTTGTCGCAAGATATTGGTTCCGCTGATTTCGAAGATTACGGAGAAGACGGAGTTTTCCTGGGATGATGTGTTGCTGAATAAGAAGGTGCTCACTTCTGCCTGTCATATTGTGCCTGCAGTGGTAATATGGTCGCTCATGCCGCTCATCTATCTGGAATATCCTATATTCAAGGAGATTCTTGAGCGTGCCACGGGCATCTATATCGTGGTGATGTCGGTGCGCACGGCATTAGTGTTTATCGGTTCGTTCAAGGGATTGGAGAACAGCGAGGAGCGCCGCTCTTCGGCCCAGCAGTATTTCCACACCTTCTGCGGTGTGCTCAGAATATTGATGCTCTTTGTGGCTGGAGTGGTGGTGGTAGCCATCCTGCTGGGTAAGAATCCGATGACTCTGTTTGCCGGTTTGGGTGCCACCTCGGCTGTGCTGATGTTGGTGTTCAAGGATACCATCCTCGGATTGGCTGCCGGTGTCAGACTGACGAGTAATGATATGCTCCACAAGGGCGACTGGATTACGGTGAAGTCGGTGGATGCCAATGGTATTGTAGAAGAGATGTCGCTCACCACGGTGAAGGTTCGCAATTTCGATAACACCATCGTTACCATTTCGCCAGCCACGCTGGTGAATGGTTCGTTCCAGAACTGGATAGGTATGCAGAAGAGTGGGGGAAGAAGAGTAAAGCGAGTGGTTTACTTCGATTTCCGCAGTGTGCGATTGGTGGATGAGGCCTTGAAGCAGACCTTACTTGCCAAGCATTTCGCTACGGAGGATTCCTTTAAGTTGAAGGAAACGTTGCAGAAGGCATTGGCAAAGGATGGTATTCATGTTTCTGAGATTTCTGCAGAATCAGCGGTTCCATCTGATGAGGATTTGGAGAAAGAGGGTATTAAGGAAGGGGCTGACCTGCTGAATCCTGCTGCTTTGGCTCCAACCAACCTCCAGCTTTATCGCAGGTTTATGGAGAAATATCTGCGTCAGCGCCCTGAAGTAAATACGGAGCTTACCTTGATGGTGCGCCACATGGAAGCCACCCAGTGCGGTCTTCCTATCGAATTCTATTTCTTCATCAAGGATAAGGTATGGGTTAATTACGAGCATATCCTTGCCGATATCATGGAGCATGCCTATGCGCTTGCCAATGAATTCGGCCTGAAGATTTACGAGCAATATCCGGAGCAGTAGGGAAGAAAAGCATTACAATGATCAATAACTCATTTTTTTCAACAGAAATACTCCGTTGGTTTCGTGAAAACGGCAGAGACCTGCCTTGGCGCGAAACCAGGGATCCTTATGCCATCTGGCTGAG
>JAIINY010000281.1:0-3896 GCA_022741625.1 Prevotella sp.
CTGTTTTATAGTCCATATACTGTATATACAGTTGAGGGAATCAAAAAACTAAGCAAAACAATAACTTTTTTCAAAATTTACAGAAAAAACATTCAACGACTCCTTTGTCTTCCACAAAGCCATTGGATGAAATTTGATTCTATTGACCATCTCTTTATCCTCGTTTTGCCTTTTTAGGCATTCTTTTATTCTAAAAAATCTGCCAAAATATTCAGAATAGCTTAAAATGAGCGATTTATGAGTGTTTCACCTCAATTGAGGTAATGATTTGGCAATAGTGCTAAATTCTGCAAATTGCATACGTTTGCTTGTCAAACAACTCTTTTTGTCTGCAAAAATACAATAATTTATGTGACACACAAAGAAATATATATTTTTTAACTAGAGAATCTCTAAAAGAAATTCTGTGGATTAAGTTTACCCATTAGAAAAATATTGGCAAACTTCATCACACAGAATTTTATTTTTCCGCTTTGTTGCGGAATCATGTATTGAGAGAGTTTATAGTCTATCTATTTCTTCACTTGCAGCACTTTCGCCCTTATAGCGTTTTTTGTCTTTGAATGTATATCTTACCAAGAGGCTGATGCGGCGACCATCCTTGAAACTGCTTTTGTCGAATATGTAATCTGAGGCATATCTTGTCTCTCGTTCTTTTGTGCCGAGGATATTGTTAAGACTCAGCCTTACCAACCATGCATTGTCAGCAAAATGCTTGGTTACTCCTAGGCTAAACCATAATGCCTGTTTAACCAGATATTCCCTCATGTTTCCATCAGAATTGTAACTTAGCAGTACGTAAGGCATCCAATGGTGGCGCAAGTTGAAATAGCTGTTGAACGACATTGATATGTAAGGCTTGTCATTCTTGATTTTTCTTCCATCCGTATTATAGAGTGACATATAAGTTCGCATCATGTTAAGGTTGAAATATGGTTCCCAAACACCCACATTCGTATGATAAGCCAAACTTGCATTTACTGCAGAATAATGCGGAAAATTTTCAGGCTTTGACATTGCCACCAATGGGGATGCCTGCTGAATGATATTCGTTGAGATGATGTAATCTTTTATCCTTTGATAATCGACTGAGAAACGCAATTGATGCCATTGCAACGAATAGGATATATCTGTCGTATATTGTGGAAGTAGCCATGGATTACCTGCCTCGATGGAATAACGGTTAAAATATTCTTCGCTGTTTCTGAGTTCGTAATAGCTTGGACGTTTTACCTTGGTTGTCATACTTAATCCCATTTCGACATTCTTTACAGGCAAAGACAATGAGAAGAAAGGATAAAAATGACGATAAGTCTTATCCACCAAGCTATTTTGGGAGATGGCATCACGATACAGCATACGAAATGACTCAAATCGCATTCCCAGTTGGGCAGACAATTTGGCGATAGATACATTGCATCCGGCAAAGGCGGCGAGTTTTGTTTCTTCTGCATGAAGACGACTCGTTGCGCTTGACTTCTCGTTTTCAAGACTCTGATAATCTTTTTCTTCTTCCACATAACTTGCATCAGCACCTATGTTAAAAGTCAAGTTTTTGTTGGCTTGATAATTGATTTTCATATTCCCTGCATAGATGTCGTGAGTAGTCTCATTTTCATTTTTCACCTCATGCGCATCCGTCATGCTTCCAGACTCTTGATTAAGACGGCTATCTGCAGCTTTTCTGCTAACATAATCAGCATTCAACGTCATTTTCCATTTTTGGGAGAATTTTCCATCGTAGAAGATGTTTCCTATCCATTGATCATAGTTTGCATGAGAATGGATGTTAGAGGATAAATCTTCAAACGGAAGATTGTCATGAAACATTTGGCTGGCAGAATGTCCTCCCCACTTGTCCGTTTCCTTGGAGTATGACAAACTTGCGCCAATGATATGATTCTTTGCCAATTCTGCACTGATACCTCCGTTAACGGTTTGATTATAATAATTGGAATTCCATTTAGGCATATCACTTTCCATATTCCAGACAGAATGATCAGTCAAAGTCTGTTCCTTATTGGTTTGATCTGTTTTATATCTACTGCTTGAATTGGTAAAAGAAAGGAATCCATTTATGTTCTCGGTATCGTAAGTGAGCTGCACCTGTTCCGAATCAGAGTTTTTTCTGCCTTGGCTGTCAAATACAGAAGTTCTGATGCCTAATCCTCCATCAACCTTATGTTTCAAGTTGATTTTAATGACAGCGTGGGTGTCTGCATCATACTCTACCCCAGGATTGTTGATTACCTCTATCGTAGAAATATCCTTGGAATTCAAGCGGCTCAACTCACTTTTGTCCCTCATCTTACGATTGTTGATATATACATCTGCAATTCCCCGTCCAAAGACAGAATAGCTGCCATCGCTACCTGACACTGTTGGTAATTGCGCAACAACATCATCGGCACTTCCAAAATCGCTTAATACAGATTTCTGAACATCCACGATAAGCTTTGTTCCGTCTGACTTATAAATCTTCCGATGACCTTTCACGACTACCTTTTGTAGATTTAGCGTAGCTTCGCTTAAGGCTATTGTACCTATTTTGCCAGTACTAAAGATATTGCGATAAGTGTTATATCCTACACATGTTACTTTTACAATAGCCTTTTGAGCATTGCAAGGTATTACAAATTGTCCGTTTTCATTGGTCACACCACCAGTAATAAACGAAGAGTCATTGACATTCAGAAGTGAAACATTGGCGAAATCGACAGGTTGATGATGAGTGTCCACGATGCGTCCCATCATTCTGTTAGAAGCCTTTTGGATACATTCAACGATAATAACATTATCCACTTGTTTCATCTTGATAGGATAAAAGCCTATCAAGTTCATGATGGCATCAGGAACACTTTCATTTTTGATGCTCTTCGTCACCTTGAAATCCTCCAACTCGTCATACACAAAGTTGATGACATACTTATCCTGTCGAGCATTCAAATCCTTCAATGCCGCAGAGAATGACACATTATTATATTGTCGGGTAATGCGTTGGGCAGACATACCCATGCTTATCATCAACAACATTAAGTTAAAAACAATCTTCTTCATAACTTACTCCACTCTTAAAGTTCCATCCACTTCCGTTATCTGTATGCGCTCAAAAGCATTCAATATTTCGAGATTCTGCTTCAATGTCTTAGTCTTGTCCCAATTGAAGAAGATACGAATATGCTGTGATTCAGCTTTGCCGAATTCCACCTTGACATGATAGAAGGCAGCAAGCTGCGACACGACATCGCCCAACTCGGTATTGTCAAAGACAACAGGTTTGAGGTCGAGACTATCAGCCTTCTCCGTAGCACTCACCTTGATGTTATCCATCTTGTTAAAATCAGAAGTAGAAGATACTTGCTCCGTCTTGGCTTGTTTAGCCTCATCCGAAGAAGAGAAACGGAAAATGCCTGAATAAATTGCAGCGAAAGTAATGCCTGAGAGGAAAACAATGCCAATGATGGATGCTGCTATCTTCCAGTGATTGCTGGATGTTTTACCAGAAGCTTCGTTGGCCTTTAATCCTTGCTTATCAGCAAACTTCTTCCACGCTTCGTCTACATTCACTTTCTTTGGATTTCCTTTTTTCATCGCCATCCTAACCATCGCCATATCGTGAAAGAAATCCTTTACGTCTTCATCGGCAAGCAAACGTTCCACCTGCTCGTCGGTATAGCGATCGGGATGCTCCTGCATATCAAAGAACATCTGTCGCTTCTCTTCTTTACTCTTGTTAAATTCCTTGTTTGTCATTGTCTTGCTCATTTAAATTGTTCCTTAATCCAGTCCATCGCCTTCGAAAGATGGTTGAACACCGTCACCTTGCTCACTCCCACTTCATCAGCCACCTCCTGATAAGATTTCTCCTGAAGATAGCGCAGACGGAAAATGAGTTG
>JAIINY010000282.1:0-3893 GCA_022741625.1 Prevotella sp.
CCAAACTGCTTGAACTTGCTCACAATCCATTCGCCACACTTATCGTGCGCCTCGCTGTTCATCACGCGAGGCCCGAAATCGCATTGCGCTGCACAATAAGCCAATGCCGAATCGGCATTGAAAGCCGGACCTACGGGATTCAGCTTCTCCGCTTCCTCTACCTCCTGAACATCTGGCGAACTTGCGCTGCTGGCATTCTTATAGCTGATGGTACCAGCCACCAGTCCGGCAGCTACCACCACACCTAATATGATCTTCATTTTTTTCGTCATAACATTATTGTTTAAAGTTCTGCACCTGTGTCATCACTCTGAGCCAGTTGCCTCCCCAGATCTTGGCGATATCCTGCTCGCTGTACTTGCGGCGCAGCAACTGAAGGGTGAAATTAATCAGCTCGGAAGAATCAGCAAGTCCGCGGATGCCTCCGTCTCCATCGAAATCGGTACCCAGACCTACATGATCGATGCCCATCACCTCGATGGCATGCTCCAGATGGGCAATGGCATCCATGATGTCTGCCTCGCCCTCCTTGCGCAGGAATCCGTGATAGAGCGTAGTATGAGCCACACCTCCACGGGCTGCCAGGGCACGCATCTGATCATCGGTAAGATTACGGGGTACATCGCAGAGCGCACGGCTGCTGCTATGGCTGCATACGATAGGAGTCTGACTGATTTCCAATGCATCATAGAAACTCTTTTCGCCTGCATGACTCAAGTCCACCATGATGCCGTGGCGGTTCATCTCCTGAATCACCTTGGCTCCGAAACTGCTCACGCCATTGTGGGTATTGCAGCCACGGGCACTGTCGCAGATGTCATTATCGCCATTGTGGCAGAGGGTGATATATACCACGCCTCGCTGGGCAAAGTACTTCACATTGCTCAAATCGTGCTCCAGGGCAAGACCATTCTCAATACCGAGCATAATGCTCTTTCTGCCCTTTCGCTTGTCGCTGTAAAGATCGGCAGGAGTTCGGGCGATACTCAGGTAGTCGCGGTTCTTGCTCACGATTTCCTCTATCTTGTCGAAGATGAGATCGGCATACTGCAGAGGTCCCTGCACGTCGAAGGCTACCTTGCTGCTGAAGCTCTCGCCTATCTTAGGCTGCGGCAGGTAAGCTACCATGGTGGTAGCATCCTGATGTCCGTCGGTCATCTTGTGCAGATCCACGAGGATGCGGGAGTCGCGATGATCGAACTTCACGCCCTGCGGGAAGAACATCGGGGTATCGCAATGGGTATCGAGTGTAAGGATACGCTTGTGCAACTGCTTGGCAGCATGGAAATTGCCAGCCTGGTTCACCAGCCACTGGAAGATCTTTCCGCCTTCCTCGCCCAGCCACTCCGGATGCCACTGCACGCCGAGTATCTGCTTATACTCATTGCTCTCTATCGCCTCGATGATGCCATCGGTAGATTTGGCGATGATGCGCATGTGCCTGCCCGGCTCGCTCACAGCCTGATGGTGGAACGAGTTGACGAGAATCTTTTCCGAATTATATATATGATATAAGGTGGAATCCTTCTTGATTTCTACACTATGGGTTGGTTCGGAGCGGTCGGCATCCTGACTGTGCTTCACCATCTGCTTGATGTCTTGATACACTTTTCCACCCAAGGCTATCGCCAGGGTCTGGATGCCTCGGCAGATGCCGAGCATCGGTATCTGACGGTTGAAAGCCAGACGGACAAGCATGAGCTCTGCAGCATCACGCTCCTGATTGATATTGTGAAGACGGGGAGACGGCTCCTCACCCATCCACAACGGGTTATGGTCGCCCCCACCCGTCAGGATCAAACCATCTAGATGTTCCAGGGTATTGATGATGACAGTACTGTCAGCAACTGGCGGGATGATGACAGGCGTTCCACCTGCCGCAATCACCTGCTTGTAATAACGGTCGCGAAGCGTAGCATCAATGTTCTCGTAATTGGCAGTAAGACCGATTACGGGCTGATGCTTCGCTTCGGGAAAAGAAGAGTACGCACCCTTGAGATGCGACTCCAAGTCAAATGTTTCCATTTGTTTATTTCTAAATACAAAAAAATTACTCTTCCTCCAAAAGGACTGGAACCTCGCGCTTGATGCTCTGCTCAAGCGAGATGAGTGTCTCGGTAGATACTACACCCGGAATAGCCTGGAGCTTGTTGTTCAGCAAGTCCATCAACTGCTCGTTGTCACGGGCATACAACTTCAAAAGCATGGTATAAGAACCGGTTGTGAAGTGGCACTCCACAATCTCAGGAATGTTCTGAAGGCGCTCTACCACCTTCTTGTACATATTACCACGCTCCAGGTTAAGTCCTACGTATGTACATGTAGAATAACCCAGACTCTTAGGGTTTACATCGAAACCGCTACCGGTGATGAATCCATCCTCCATCAAGTGCTGGACACGCTGATGGATGGCTGCACGAGACACGCCACATTCTGCAGCTACGTCCTTGAAAGGAATACGGGCATTCTTGGAAAGGATGCCGAGAATCTTTCTGTCAAGATTGTCTATTTTCTCCATTTCTTCTCTATTATTATGTTCTATTTTAAGGTATTCTTATATACCAGATAGCAAAATTAATAAAAACTATCGAAACAGACAACAAAATGCACGAATATTTTGCGATATCCGTGCATTTTGTTGTTTTTTATACTGATTTTAACCAAATTTTCAGTTTTTTCCTGCTATTTGGCGTTACTTTCTCTTTCTGGAAGCAGACTTCTTGCCAGCTGTCTTGGCTGGAGTCTTAGCCACCTTCTTCTCAGCTCCTACAGCTACATCATCCTTCTGCTCGCTGTCAGCCTCAGGCTTTACCTCTGGCTTCACGATGCTCACGAGCTCCAGGTCGAATACCAATGTAGAATATGGAGGAATCTGACCAGCCTGACGCTCACCGTATGCCAACTCATAAGGGATGTAAAGCTGCCACTTGCTGCCTACAGGCATCATGGTGAGAGCCTCTGTCCAACCCTTGATCAGGCTGCCGGCACGGAACTTGTCTGTGGCAGCACCGCCATGCTTGGAAGTTGCATCGAATACGGTTCCATCAATGAGACGGCCCTCGTAGATAACCTCCACCTCATCAGAAGCCTGAGGAATCTCGCCCTGACCTTCCTTGATTACCTTATACTGCAAACCGCTAGGCAAGACCTTGACACCTGGCTTCTTGGCATTGGCTGCCAGATATTTCTCGCCAGCACCAGCTAAGGCTTCCTTCTTGAACTCGCCAGCCTTGTGCTCGGTAAAGATAGTGGTATCATTGGCAAGAGCTGCCACGAAACCACGGCTGAACAGTTCGGCATTGATAGAATCCTTGGTGCTCTTCAGCTCCTCGCGGGTTCCTGGCAGGATGCGCTGATTTACCATCTGGGCAATCTGCATACCTACGATATAAGCTGTACCCTTAGGAGTATTTGCCTGCTGGATAGCCTCCTCGTAACCACGGATGAAGTCTGCCATATAAGCAGTATCCACCTGATAACTCTGCTGGATGAATGGAACCAGACCACGGGTGGCATAGACACCAGCCGCATAACTCAAGGAATCACCCTCGCTGGCAAGAACCACAGGAGTTACCTTCTTCACATTCTTCTTCTTGCTTGCAGCACTGGCTGTAAACAAAGAAGCACTCGTCACGAGGACGAGTGCTGTCATTAAATATTTCTTCATTTCTTATAAGTCCTCTACTCAAAATGAGTTCCCACAAAAATTACTTGCCACCTACAGAGATCAACTCAATCTTGAAGATCAATACAGAGAATGGCTTGATCTGACCCTGCTCACGCTCACCGTAAGCCAACTGCTGAGGGATGTAAACCTCCCATACAGAACCTGCTGGCATGTGAACCAAAGCCTCAGTCCAACCCTTGATAACCTGGTTAGCACGGAGATCTAC
>JAIINY010000283.1:0-3860 GCA_022741625.1 Prevotella sp.
AATGTACGCGCGTACATTATATATATAAAAGAAGAAAAAGTATGAAGCAACAAGTAAATCTCGAAATCATGCAGTTTGTGGAAACACAGATTCTGCCCAAATATACAGAATTTGGCGAGAGCCACGGATTGCGCCACGTAACCCGTGTCATCAAAAACGCCCTGAAACTCGTACCTGTAACAGGTGCCGACATCGACATGGTTTATATCGTTGCCGCCTACCACGACCTGGGAATGAGCGGTCCGCGCGCCATCCACCACCTCACCAGTGGCAAAATCCTCCAGGCTGATGCCAGACTGAAGCGCTGGTTCACTCCCGAGCAGATTAAAATCATGAAAGAAGCCGTGGAGGATCACCGCGCCTCCTCCAGTCGCCAGCCCCGAAGCATCTATGGCAAGATTGTAGCCGAAGCCGACCGCGACATCGATATTCACGAAATCTTTCTTCGTGCCATCGAATATGGAGAGGAGAACTATCCCGGAAAAGGAAAGGAAGAGCAATGGCAGCGGTTCGCCGACCACATGGACGAGAAATATTCCCGCAACGGCTACATCAAGCTCTGGATTCCTAACTCACCCAATGAGAAGGCTCTGAAAGAGCTGCGGAATATCATAGAAGACAAGACAGAACTCTGGAAATATTTCGAAGAAATATACGAAGAGCTCAGGAAAAAGAAGTCTTGACCCTTGAGAGAAACAAGGAAAAGGGAGTTCTGACTTTTGATAAAGAAGATTTTTCGAAAAAATCAGCAGAAAGATTTGGTAGTTTCAAAAGATTGCATTATCTTTGCAGTATAGAAAACCCAAAGACTTCTATCAATAGATGATAGCCTATGCTATGTCTATTCGACAAAGATATAAGGGTCGTGTCGGTTCGATCGGGATACTCATCAAATTACACTTATGAAACCGAGAAGACTTCTCTTGCCTATGGCGGGCCACATAAACTGACATGTCAACTAAGCTGCAAAGCCGGTGGATTACAAAAGCGGAGAGCTCTCAAATGTTTATGACATTCGGAGTTTCATCACATCATCGAGCGACCCTTTCCTACAGGAGGCAGATTTCCAATAATTGGTAAATCTGCCTCCTTTTTTGTTGACAAAGTCAGCTTATCCCCTATAATTCCTCCCAAAAACAAGAAAAACCAAGAAAATATGCATATTTCTTGAAAAAAGTTGCAGAAAAATTTGGTGGAACAAAAAAAATGTAGTATCTTTGCACCCGAATTTGAGAACGATGCTTGTTGATTTGGCAACAATATCCGATTGGAAGGTTGGGTGAGTGGCTGAAACCACCAGTTTGCTAAACTGACGTGCGGGATTACCGTACCGGGGGTTCGAATCCCCCACCTTCCGCAAGCGGAGTTCAAGATTGCATCGTTGGTCGATTCATCTAATGGTTAGGATACAAGATTCTCAATCTTGGCATAGGGGTTCGATTCCCCTATCGACTACCTGGTTAAATAAGTTAAATTTGTTGTTCAAGTCTGCACAAGTTGCGAAACCAATGCAGACTGATTAAAATGGTCGATTCATCTAATGGTTAGGATACAAGATTCTCAATCTTGGCATAGGGGTTCGATTCCCCTATCGACTACTAAGTGTTTTTCATGTATTGGTTATTGTTAGTAAGCTTGCAATTAGTCGAAGAGACTACTGCAAGTTATTTTTTTATCCCTACGCAGGTAACGCTATCCCCGTTGTGGATAAATGACAATTACCCATCATAAAAGCAAAAAAAGTAAAGGAAAAATTTGGTGGAACCAAAAAAAAGTTGTACCTTTGCAATCGCATTTGAGAACGATGCTTGATGATTCAGAAATGAATCCAACAGGAAGGTTGGGTGAGTGGCTGAAACCACCAGTTTGCTAAACTGACGTGCGGGTTACCGTACCGGGGGTTCGAATCCCCCACCTTCCGCAAGCATTATTCAAAATTGCACCGTTGGTCGATTCATCTAATGGTTAGGATACAAGATTCTCAATCTTGGCATAGGGGTTCGATTCCCCTATCGACTACATCCCCCCCCCCTTTTACCGTATCTTTGCAAGTATGAAAAAGATATTGACTCTCCATATACTTCTCGCCCTCGCTGCCCTGCCCTCACGGGCGCAGAGACACGAGATATACTGTCAGCGCATCGCTACCCTACAGGTGGTGGCGGGCACCGACTGGCAAGCCCTTCCCATCACTTTGCTGAACGGACAACCCATCCGCATCGACTTCGATGACATGACCCACGATTATCATCGATACACCTACAGGATAGAACATTGCGATGCCGACTGGAAGGTTTCTCAAGGACTCTTCGAGTCCGACTATCTGAAGGGATGGAACCACGAGCAAGCCATCGACAACATCGAGCAATCGCTCAACACCAACCATCTCTACACTCACTATCATCTCACAATCCCCAACGAGAACTGCCACATCACCATGAGCGGAAACTACAAGCTCACCATCTACGATGACAACGCAGAAACGAACAACCAAGAGGATGAAGCTAACGATAAAGACGGCAGAAAGATACTCACCGCCTGCTTTATGGTAGTAGAGCCACAGGTGCAGATTGCCATCGGATATTCTTCGAATACAGACATCGATATCAACAAGCAGCATCAGCAGGTAAGCATGAATGTGAACTACGGAAGCCTAAAAGTAACCAATCCCTCACAACAGATTAAAACCGTGGTACTGCAGAACGGACGTTGGAATCAGGCAGTATGGAATGCCAAACCTGATTATATCAGCGCAGATGGACTGCAATGGCAACACAACCGCCATCTGATATTCGATGCAGGAAATGAATACCGAAAATTCGAACTGCTCGACATGGATCATCCTACGATGGGAATAGACGAGACAAAATGGGATGGAGAAGAATACCAGATCTATGTAATGCCCGATACCCCTCGCCCCAACTACGTACACGATGAGAGCGCCAAAGGCTCCTTCTACGTGCGCAACAGCGATAACGAGGACAATCATTTCACCTGCGAGTATGCGCCGGTACATTTCCGGCTACAGACCAATCGCCAGCCAGGCGACGTATATCTGAATGCAGACTGGACCTACGACCGCTTTTCGCCTACTTATCGGATGGAATACAACGAAGCCGACCACAGCTATCACGCCACCGTGCTGCTCAAACAAGGTTATTACAGCTACCAGTATCTGGTGCTCAAAAGCGACGGCAGTACGCAACCCGTGAGTACGGAGGGTAACTTCTTCCAGACGACCAACCGCTATGATGCCCTCATCTATTATCGAGGCACAGGAGATAGAACCGACAGACTGGTAGGCTGGAAAAGCAGCCAATAAAAAAACGTCCTGAAAGCGCAAAAGCATCACCATACATAATGCTTTTGCCCTCTCAGGACGTTTTAACTAACTAATACTATCTTTTACTCCAATCCGAACAAAGCCTTCAAGCCACCATCTACACCAGAGAAGCCCATGAAGGCAAGGCTGAGGAGAGCGGCTGTAACCATGACGATGGCTACGCCCTGCATACCCTTAGGAATGCGAACCAAAGCCTGCTGCTCACGAATGCCTGCAAAGACGATGAGAGCCAGGGCAAAGCCGAGAGCTGTAGAGAACGCATAAACCACACTCTCCAGGAGATTGTAGTCCTTCTGGATAACCAGGATGGCTACACCCAGCACAGCACAGTTGGTAGTAATCAAAGGCAGGAAGATGCCAAGTGCCTGATAAAGCGCAGGCGAAACCTTCTTGAGAATAATCTCTACCATCTGAACCAAGGCGGCAATCACGAGGATGAACGCCAGGGTCTGGAGATATTGCAATCCGAACGGATCGAGTACATACTTCTGAACACACCAGGTAATGATGGTTGCCA
>JAIINY010000284.1:0-3856 GCA_022741625.1 Prevotella sp.
GGTCTATACAAAAGTACTTAGAATTTCATGGAAAAAGGGTGTATCATAAATCCATGATACACCCTTTTTAGATTTGCGAAGTCAGAGACTTAGAGTTCTATAATGAACCACTAGCGGAAGAGGTCTGAGACGTCATAATAACTTACTTAGTTCTGTCTATTATTGCAAAATATTACTCATAACATCAACTCTAAACATACTTGTACTTAGTCTTCACTAGGATTTTTTAATACATAGATATTAAATCATTCTAAATATACCACATAAGCCATATATGGTAGAAATGGAGAGAAGTTAAAGGCGTATGCCTTATAAGAAAAACATCAGAGATACCTCTTGCAACGGTGAAGCTGAATGGTTCCAACCGGATGGCTGCGACCGATGAGGGAGCAGCCCTACGTATAAAAGGGATTACAAATTTACTTGTTATCCCTTATCCCATGCAACAATATTACCATTGTAAGCTTGTCTGCATATTTTTGAATGGACTCTTTCTGCTATTATATAACTTGTTCTTTCTCCTGTCGCAATATCTTGTTTATGACAGCGATAACTTGCTCTTGTATATAAGCTTTGAACATCGTATCATCCTTTATGGCAAAGTCCAATTGTTCATATACTACAGTATTGACAGAACTACTGAGTTGTTTTAACTTGTCATTTACTGGTATCTGTCGATGGGCTTGCCAATAGAACGTAACTTCATCTTGCACTATCGCTTTCAACACCATTTTTTGTGCACGGCTAAGTTTCTTGAAGGTCTTGGTTTCTCGTTCTTCGTTGTTGCCATATAAAACGGAAGCGATATATTCATCGGCATCAAAAATCTCAAATTCATTGCCCCCGAAAGGCAAGTCCAAAATCTTCTTGTTGCCTTTCTTCATCTCACCCATGCACTCCTTACAGATGTGTTGGGCATGACCTTTCCCCGAAAATGACTCGTTCGACTTGTATTCACCACAAACCTTACAGTAATGTCCTCTATGTTTCTTCTTTGCCATATCTCTTATCGTTTCAAGGATTATGCAACTGTATTAGTATGCAGGATGCATCATCTTCTAAGTCTTCTATACGACTTGGCAATTTATTTTCTATTATAACAGAATCTAGGCAATCCTTGGCTTGATAGAATCCATCTGTACATAAGAACAACAAATCCATGTCTGATATTTTCGTTTCTTGAATGGATATAGGGTAGCGGAAACCTCTTCCATTCACACAACGAGTCAGAAAAGTACAATTATCACTTTCCCTCTGGTGGTCTTCAGTAAGTTGATATATACCTTTTTCTTTTTTGTAATATAGACGGACATTTCCTTGCCATGCATAATAGGCAGTATCATCTTTTATGTATAAGACGGTAACTGCTGCTCCCATTTTACAACTAAGAGCCTTGCATTTATCTGCAACTGCAATATCAGCTTGCTCAAAAGCCTTGGCAAATAGCTCTCTTATATCCCCAGAATTATGTTCGGCCAATATTTTATAAATACTTTGTGCAACAGTGACTGCTGCAATCTCACCATATTGCAAGCCACCCATACCATCGGCAAGGATAGCGATGCAACTCCCATCTTGTAATTGTTTGCACAAGATAAAATCTTGGTTTGTATCACATAAGCCTTTTTGACTACAATATTTTATATCTATCATTATAAATCCCTTTCTTCTGCAGCAGAGCGAAACACTTCTGAAATGACTTGCCATGTTCTCCTTACTTGGTCATAATTCAAACTCGATTGTGAATTGAGAATTTGGCTTATCAAATAACTTCTCTCTTCCAACTGCAATTCCTCATCAATTTTGTCTGCATAATATGCAAGTTGGTCTCGGTTCAATAACTTTGCCAAATCGTTTGCCAGCCAATAGCCACCAGCCACATATTCGTCAAAATCTTCCCAATCATACACTTCCATATACGTTTCTCGATTCAAGTTTGCCATAAAGTAGTTATCCAATATGAACGACATATCCTCTGCATCCTTGTTTGTGGTTAGATGTCTATCC
The DNA here is from genome assembly GCA_022741625.1 of Prevotella sp. Classification (GTDB taxonomy): domain Bacteria; phylum Bacteroidota; class Bacteroidia; order Bacteroidales; family Bacteroidaceae; genus Prevotella. Next base: position 2,008 of record JAIINY010000284.1, read on the forward strand.
ATCCAAGCATTGAACTTCAGCAAGAATAATCCATGCAAAGAAGCTATCTTTACAGTGAATCTGTCATCAATACTAACCGTTATCGCATCAGAAAGCACTTCGTCAAACCCTTTTACGGACATGGCAATCGTTTCTTCGGGTGGCCAATAGATGTTGTCATCTTCCTTGGCGACATATCCGTATGGAACAACATCTATCTCATAGTCACCATAATAGAAGCGTTGGTGTTTTGCCTTGTCTTTCTCGAAACCATCCGCAATCAAACTATTTTTGATTTTGTCAAATTCTTGCCAGTTTGGAACAGCTATAGCCAAATCCAAATCTCTTGTCTTTCTACGTGATGACGTGTTCAGCATCTGCTGAATGATTATATCTCTGGCGGTGGCTCCTATGATAAAGAAGTCATGATCCATTTTACGGAAGCTATCTGCAAGCTTCTCCAACAAGTCCACGAGGAATGGATTGTTTATCTTTTCACTCGAAATCTTTAAGCTCATTCCTTAATATGCGTTGCGCAGCCTCCAAGCAGCGACTGTTGCCACTACCCATCAAGTCTGCATAGATTAATATAGCAGGAACTGTTCTGTTGTCAGTTTCCCAATTCCAAAATTTGTTGTACAGATGAATTTCCCCATTTGCATCTTGCTTGACGACACCTGTTCGTATAAGATGTGCTGCAGGTATTTCCGTGTATATGTCGAAAAGTCCTGGTTGTAAGTAGCCATCCGTCAAGTTTGCGGCAGGTTCTCCTCCCCATGACATACCCTTTGGCAATGCTATGTTTTTCCACTCATTTCTATTCTCTTCTGTTCTAAATGCCATTGTGCCTACCAACAATTTGGGTTTCAATACTTCATTGTAATTGCTAACCCATAAGTCAAGCAGTTGCTTCCTGTCTTTTATTATGCGCCCGTTTTTAGTGTCACAAACAAAGCCACGTCTTGCAAGTTCATCCAACACGTTTTTCACGCTTCCCAAAGATACACCAATTTGCTCTTTTATCTCTCGATAAGGCTTCTTTATATTGTCTGCATTTTGCAACAGATAAAACACGACCTTCAATCCTGCATCTTGAAACACAGGATAGATTTTCATCTTGGATTCTATATTTTTCCTTCCTTGATTAAATATTTGGAAAATCAAGTTTCCTGCCTTTGTATATCTGACAAGGCAGTTTCCTGCACAGTCCAGATAGTTAATACCTCTGTTTGCCAATTCTGTTGATACCTGTGGCGTGACGTATTGCGTAACAAGCAAGATTTGCTGTTTGTCATTGTTCATAGTTTGCATAGTCGCTAATGTCGGATTTAATGTAGCCTTGGTTATGTTTTTCCTTACATGACACAAAAAATCTACATTCATGATCTTAACAATGACATCATTTTCATTGGTACAATTTCCTTTGACGGCTGTTGTTGACACAACATCCCCCACAGGAAGGCTTGCTCTAAGAGCATCCAATGCTTGGTTTATTATGCTATTATTTGTCATCATTTTATATTATTTGTTCAATATACCTGTTATGTTCAATTTGATTGAACACTGCAAAGATAATAAACAAAACTTAAACAAACGAACTTTTTGTTCTATATTTCATCTTATTCAATACTATTTAACATTGAGCGAAGATTGAACAGGATTTTTCAGAAATACAATTCCCGAAAAGTGACACAAATGACAAAAACGGGAATGCTCGAACAGTATATGTCGGTTCTAATTGATAATATCAAATGATACCACCCGTATCACTCAAACAGTACTGGCTATATCAAATGATACCGATGTACTTTACGAAGTTTGACTACGTTATTTCAACATGTGAACACAGTAGTTCACTGTTAGAATAAAC
>JAIINY010000013.1:0-20905 GCA_022741625.1 Prevotella sp.
CGAGAGATATTACAAGCTCCAGATTATCTCCTGGTATGATGCCAATGTGCAGATAGGTGATGAAGGAGGAAGAATCAGTTATTACTTAGATGAATTAAAGTAAACATTAAACATTATGAAACGGTACGGCAACGGTCATCGTGTTCTGGATAGCGGTAGAGGCATTTAATCGCACGGGCATCATCGGGAAGCTCATTGCACATCCGAGCGAATATCCTTGGCATTGGGTGGTAATGGTGATAGAACTTTGTTTCTTGGCAGGAAAGATTGTCAAGGATGCAAGGGCGAAGAAAGAAAAGAAATCTGGCTAGCGCCACTCATCTGCTGAGTCATGACCTTACGGCTGCCGTAGCCTGCTAAAAGCTATGTAAATATTATTCTAAACGAATAAAAAACTTCTCAAACACCCGTAAAATGGGGGAAGAAGAGATTCTATTTTTTCCCTTAAGGGTTTTTATATTTTCCCTTAAGGAAAAAAAGATTTTTCCTTAAGGGTTTGAAAATATCTCCTTAAGGGATTTTTACGAAGCATTTATCTTGTAAAGATAATATAATAACAGTAAGACAAATACTCATGCCCATAGGGGTACTTCTATGGGTGCAGAGTAGTTACAAGATCATTTTTATAGGATAAAAAAGTATAATATCAAGCTAAAAGTTTGGACTTTCAAGATATTTACATTAACTTTGCAATCGGGTGTGGCAACTCAGCCTCACCCGATTTTTTATAGATAAATATGAAGATACAACTGATTCGCATCCTAGCGGCTGTCATCCTTTTGACTATCAGCTTTCCTCTGACAACAGAAGCCAGAAGAGTGAAGGCTAAGGACGCCATCACAGACTCCGTGATGCAGCGTATCTTCTGTTATGCCCAAAAGATAGATACCACGGGAAGAGGAAGCCATTCGAGCTATGCCTACACCAAATTCCAGATGCGTACCAACAAGCGAAACGCCACCCTGGCTCTCGTTCCTACCATGTACGCCATCTCCTACGGTGCAGGCAGAAAGTTTATCAGCGAATTCTACAACCGCATCGAAGTGAATGAGAAGGGAGCACCTGTCATCCACCGACTGCTCAATCTCAGCACCATTCCACACCGCAAAAGCACGATGAGTGCTGCGCTCAACTACATGACGCCGAATGTGTATGGAGAAAACCTCTTCCAGGAGAACATCCTCTCCCCTTTCCATCGTTCCAACAGACGATACTACAAATACTCCGTCACTCCGCTGCTCTATGGCATGGCTCAGGTTTACGCCTACCCACGCATCAAAAACACCCAGCTGGTAGAGACCAGGGCGATCGTCCGCATCCAAAACGGACAGATTCAGATGTGCGACTTCGAGGGAGAATACGATATGACCCGTTTCTACATCTCCGTGACGATGGGCAAGGAAGGCTACAAGTCACTGGGCCCTGCCAAATGTGACATGCGCGCCAACTTCAGTTTCATGGGCAATAAGATTACCGGTAAATACACCACCGTATATAATCTGCCAAAAGTGCTGGAAGATACGATCAAGAATAGCACAGATACCGCTATGATGTCAAAAGTGCGACCTATCAAACTGAACACCGATGAGGAAATGATCTATCGCATCTATTACGACAGACAGGAAGAGCGAAAAAGGAAAGCAGCAGCACTGGGAGAAAAGAAGAAAGATTTCGCAAAAGATGTGCTTTGGGATATCGTGGGCGATAACCTGCTGAACAGAATTTCCAGCGACTTCGGCAAACGGCAACAGGGCTATTTCCGCATCGACCCATTGTTCAATCCATTATATATGGGTTATTCGGAATCCAAGGGTGTGGTGTATAAGTTCAAGATCAACGGACAGTATGCCTTCAATGACAACATCCAGCTTTCAGCCGGAATAAAAGGCGGTTACAGTTTCCGCCAGCATCGTTTCTACTACAATATTCCTGTCAGACTCAACTACAATACCCGTCACGAGGGTTATCTGCAGTTGGAAATCGGTAACGGCAACCGCATCAATACCAACAAGCTGGCTCGTCAGGCATTGGGATATAAGGACCCGAAAGACAGCATCGGCGGTTTCTCGCCATCGGAGATACCTCCACTCCTAATGGGAAATTCCACCTTTACGGAATTCAAGGATAATTACATGCGACTCACCAACCACTGGCGCCTCTCCCCACATTGGGCGTTGGAACTGGGAATGGTATCGCACGACCGCATCGCCATCCGTCCGGACTTCTATCAATCCATAGGCTATCCGGATAGATACAAGTCTGTGGCTCCTGCCATCGGAATAGAATGGAGACCTAAAGCAGAGAAAGGCATCGTGCTGAAACTCGACTATGAGCAGGGATTCAAAAACCTGCTGGGCAGCAACATCGAATACGGAAGAGCCGAGTTTGATGCCCAGACGATTCTCTATTCTTCCCGCAGACGCTCCTACTCGATGCGTTTCGGAACAGGTTTCTATACCCGAAGAGGTGCACACTGGGACTTCGTAGATTACACCAACTTCCACGACAACAATATTCCGGGAGGCTGGAACGATGAATGGTCGGGCGATTTCGAACTGCTGTCGTCCTACTGGTATAATGCCAGCAACTATTACCTGCGTGCCAACTTCACCTATGAATCTCCGATGATTCTTGCCGCCTGGCTTCCGCTGATAGGCAGATATGTAGAATCAGAAAGACTCTATACCAGCGGTCTGGTAGTAAAACACCTCTACCCTTATACAGAATGGGGCTATGGGGTAAGCACGCGTCTGATATCGCTCGGCTTCTTCGCAGCATTCAGACAGGGAAAGTTTGATGGCGTAGGCTGCCGCTTCGGCTTCGAACTTTTCAGAAACTGGTAGAATCCGCTACGGGATATTCCCCTATAAATCAAGAAATAAAAAGAACAATATATGAATTCACAACTCACCGTTTACAAGGCAAGTGCGGGATCGGGTAAGACCTTTACCCTTGCCCGCGAATACATGACCCTGGTGATAGACAATCCCCACGCCTATCGCACCATCCTGGCTGTAACCTTTACCAACAAGGCTACAGAAGAGATGAAACTGCGTATTCTCGGACAGCTCTATGGCATTGCCCACGAGCTGCCCGAATCAGGCCAATATCTGGTACAGATACATGCCGCACTCCCCCATCTTTCGGAAAAACAGATCAGAAAGAATGCGGAAGAGGCTTTGCGCCTGCTCATCCATAACTATAACTATTTCAGAGTAGAAACCATCGACACCTTCTTTCAGAGTGTCTTGCGAAATCTGGCACGAGAACTCGACCTTACAGCCAACCTGCGTATCGGGCTGAACGATTATCAGGTGGAACAGCAAGCTGTGGATGAACTGATAGAAAGTCTGGAAAGCACCGACAAACTGCTTTTCTGGATCATGGATTACATCAAGGAAAACATCGCAGACGACAAGAGCTGGAATGTGATCGGTCAGATCAAGTCGTTCGGTGAGCACATCTTCCGTGATTACTACAAGGAGCACGCCGACGAGCTGTCAAAACGAATGGAAGAAGAAGGCTTCTTCGAAGCATTCAAAGACAAGATGAAGGACACCCGAAACCAGGCTAAAGAAAAATTCGAAGAAATCGCAGCTTCCTTTTTCGATGCGCTGGAAGAGGAAGGATATTCGGCTGATGACCTCAACAACAAGACAAGGGGAATCTGGAGCTACTTCAATAAATTGAAAAATGGAAAATACGGAGACGATGACGTCAACAACATGACTTTAAATAAATGTATGGCAAGTCCGGAAAACTGGGTCAAGAAGTCGGAAGTCAAGAACAATTCTCCACTCTATCAGCATGTGGTGAATACTCTCTATCCGATCCTCCAGTTCTCGGAAGAGCATCGCCACATGCTGGAAAGAATGTACAAGAGCGCCAACCTCACCATCAAGCACCTCAACCAGCTGCGCCTCTTGGGCAGCATAGACAAGAAGGTGAGAGAAATGAACCAGGAGGCTAACCGCTTCCTGCTCAGCGACACACAGACATTGCTTCACTCACTCATCCAAGGCAGCGACTCACCTTTCATCTTCGAGAAAATCGGTACCCAACTGAACCACGTGATGATAGACGAGTTTCAGGATACCAGCACCATACAATGGAAAAACTTCAAGGTGCTGCTGGAAGAAACGATGAGCCGCGAAGATGCAGGCAATCTGATTGTTGGCGACGTGAAACAGAGCATCTACCGCTGGCGTTCGGGCGACTGGCGACTTCTCAACAACATAGAAGACCAGTTTGACAATCCGAAGAAACAACTGGATGTAGAGACCCTTGCCACCAACTATCGCTCAGACCGCAATGTCATCAACTTCAACAATGCCTTCTTCGTAGAAGCCGCCCAGCAGGAATATAACGAACTGGCAGAAACGATACCGGAAACTGCCCAGCAACTGCTTACTGCCTATGCCGATGTAAAACAGGAAGTTCCGGAGAAGAAAAAGATTCAGGGATATGTTGAAGTGCGACTCCTCAAGACACAGGAAGAGGACGATGAAAATGATGCAGAAAATAAAGAAGATCGCATGATGCAACTCTGTCTGCAGACAGTAGATGAGTTGGCAGCACGTGGTGTTCCCACCCATCGTATCGCTATCCTCGTGCGCAACAACCGCACCATCCAGGATATCGCAGCCTACTTTATGGAGCATTCAGACTATGAGATGGTTTCAGACGAAGCATTCCGCCTCGACGCTTCGCAGGCAGTACAGATACTCATCACAGCCCTGAAGCTGCTGATGCACCCTGCCGACGATATTGCCCGCGCCACACTCTTGAAGTTTGCCCATACTTATCTCGATGATGAAAAGGTGATTGAGCTGATCACAGAAAATCGACAGAAATTGCTGGAGATGCCTCTACTCGACCTGACCGAAAGACTGTTTACGGAACTTCACCTTGGCGAGATAGAAGATATGAAAGTGCAAAGTGCCTACGTATGTGCCTTCTACGACAAGTTGAATTCCTTCCTGACAGACAACAGCAGCGACATCGAGGCGTTTCTCCAGGAATGGGAAAACAATCTCCACGAAAAAAGCATCCATAGTGACGGCATCGAGGGCATCCGACTCATCACCATCCACAAGAGTAAGGGACTGGAATTCGACCATGTCATCATGCCATACTGCGACTGGCAGCTGGAGAAAGCCAATACCATCTGGTGTACTCCTCAGGAAGCTCCTTACAACGAACTCCCTCTGGTTCCTGTAGATTTCAGTGCCAAACAGATGAAAGGAAGCATCTATGAAGATGACTACCATCACGAGCATCTGCAGAACATCGTAGATAATCTGAACCTGCTCTATGTGGCATTCACCAGAGCCAGTCATAATCTCTATGTCTTCGGCAAACGCGCATCTACCGCCTACCGTTCGGGAATCATCGAAAAATCACTGGAAACTGTTGCAGAGAAGCTGAAGCAAAATGCAGAGAAAGAAGCATACGAAATGCTTACCGACGCGGTAAATGTAGAGTTGGAAGGCATCGGTACAGACAGCAAGACCAACGACATTCTCTTTAAATATGGCGAACCGGTGGTACCCAAGCAAAAAGTAAAGATGGAGATGAAAATCAACAGAAATGTCTTTACCATGCCTGCTGAAATGATGCAGATAGATATCAATGTATCACCTAAGCTTCCAGAATTCAGACAGAGTAACAAGAGCCGCGACCTCATCAAAGGAGATGAACAGGAAGAACAGCAGAAATTCTATATCAAGATGGGTACAGTACTGCACAGTCTCTTCTCTACCATCCGCACAAGAGATGATATTGAAGGAGCGCTGAAACAGCTGGAACTTGATGGAGTTCTCTACGATGAAAACATCTCGCGAGACAGAGTTGAGAAGATGATTCGCAAACGTCTGGAATCAGACAAGGTAAGCGACTGGTTCTCTGACCGATGGAATGTTTTCAATGAGTGTTCCATCATCAGCACAGACAAGGACGGAAACATGGTAGAGCACCGCCCAGACCGAGTGATGAAAGATGAGCACGAAACCGTGGTGGTAGATTTCAAGTTCGGTAAACCGAAGCCGGAATACCACGACCAGATAAAAGGCTATATGAAGCTGCTCGAAAGCATGGGACATGCTCATGTCAAGGGATACCTCTGGTATGTTTATCCGAACAAAATAGAAGAAGTATTATAGATGAATAAAAGAAATGCAAAGATAATAAAAAACAATATACAATGAAAGCATTCTTGAAAACAGTAGCCCAGGATATGCTGGCAAAATACGGCACCAACATGAGCGACATCGCAGTGGTTTTTCCAAACAAGCGTGCAGCGCTCTTCCTCAATACCTATCTGGCGCAATTGGCCGGCAAGCCGATCTGGACTCCCACATACATCACCATCAGCGACCTCTTCCGCCGACACTCCGACCTGAAGGTTGCTGACCCTATCAAGTCTATCTGCGACCTGCACAAGGTATTCGTAGCATGTACAGGCATTGACGAGACCCTCGACCACTTTTACGGTTGGGGCCAGCTCCTCCTTGCCGATTTTGACGATGTAGATAAGAACATGGTAGATGCCAAACTGCTCTTTGCCAATCTGAGTGACATCCATGAACTCGACGATGTTTCTTATCTCACAGACTATCAGAAAGCAATGATCAAGAAATTCTTCAGCAATTTCTCTGATGATCACAATACAGAACTGAAGAAGCGATTCCTGCAGTTATGGTCACATTTCTACGATATCTACGTAGGATTCAACCAGAAACTTGCCGAACAGCAACTGGCTTATGAAGGAGCACTCTATCGCAAGGTAGTAAACGATGAAAATATAGACTTCCATTACAAGAAGTATCTCTTCATCGGTTTCAATATGATGCAGATAGTAGAACAGACACTATGCGACCGACTGCTGAAACAGGGCAAAGCCCTTTTCTACTGGGATTACGACAAGTACTATATGGAGGGACAAAATGAAGCCGGCCACTACATCCGTCAGTATCTGAAGCACTATCCCAACGAACTTGCCAGCTATCCGCAGAAAGACATCTACGACAACATGTCGAAGAACAAGGATATCACCTACATATCTGCACCAACAGAGAACATCCAGGCCAGATACGTAAACGCCTGGCTCAAGGAGCACAACCGCTACAAGATGGGGCGCAATGTAGCCATTGTTCTGAGCGACGAAAACCTCTTGCAGAGTGTGATACATTCACTTCCGGAAGAGGTGAAAAGCGTCAATATCACGATAGGTTATCCTTTGCAGCAAACACCTTTCTACAGTCTCATCCAGCAGCTCATCCAGTTGCAGGGAATAGGTCATCCACAGCATAGCGAGACCTACCGTCTTCATTACGTGCTCACAGCATTGCGCCATCCCTATACGAGATTCATCAGCTCTCGATATACCGACCTGCTTGAAAAGCTGGAAGAGCAGAAACGCTTCTACCCTTCGCGCGATTTCCTCAGCATGGATGGAGACGAAGGACTATCCCTGCTTTTCAGAAACCTGGAAGAGCAGACGGCAGAAGCCACGCAAAGCAGCTACAACAAGCAGCTCATCAGCTACTTGCTTGATATTCTGCGCATGATAGGAACCCAGGCAAAGGATTTGAATGATCCGCTATTCCACGAATCACTCTATCGCACCTACACCCTACTCAACCGCCTGCAGGAACTCATCACATCCGGCGACCTAGAGGTAGATACCATCACTCTGGAGCGACTGATACAGCAGCTCATCCAGACCACAAGCATACCATTCCATGGCGAGCCGGCAGAAGGAATACAGGTTATGGGTGTACTCGAAACCAGAAACCTCGATTTCGATCATATTCTGGTTCTATCCTGCAACGAAGGCAAAATTCCAAAGGGCGTGAACGATTCTTCATTCATCCCTTACTCCCTGCGCAAGGCTTACGGTCTCACCACCGTAGAAAACAAGGTAGCCATCTTTGCCTACTACTTCCACAGTATGTTGCAGCGTGCCCACGACATCACGCTTACCTACAACAATGCTACGGAAGATGGTCAGTCGGGCGAGATGAGCAGATTCATGCTCCAGCTGATGGTAGAAAGTCAGCATCCTATTGTTCGCAAGACCCTCATCGCTGGTCAGAAACCCCTTCGCCCGGCATACGACGAAGAGCCAAAGACCGAAGAAGTGATGAAGGTACTTGACGACGTAAGAATGCTCACACCTACTTTTCTCAATACATACCAGAGATGCCAGAAGCAGTTCTATTATAAATATGTAAAGGGGTTGCTGGAACCGGATGAAATAGATGAAGACGAAGTAGATAACCGCATCTTCGGAAACATTTTCCATCGGGCAGCCGAACTTTTCTACTATGGCTTTGCCAGCAAGAGCGATATCCAGACAGATGAGAAAGGAAAGCAGCAGCTCATCCGCCCAATCGTCATCACGGCAGACATCCTGGACCAGGCAATGAAGGATAAGATGCTGGTAGATAGACTGGTAGATCAGGCCTTCAGAGAAGAGCTCTTCAAGGTAGGCAACAACGACTATCATCCGAAATACAACGGTCTGCAACTCATCAACAAGGAGGTAATAGCCAGCTATTTGCGACAGCTCATCTCCATAGACCGTCGCCAGACTCCATTCGCCATCATCGGCATGGAGCTGGTGGTTTCAAGTGCTCTGAAAGTCAATACAAGCAGGGGCGAAAAGCTGTTCAAGATTGGTGGTTTCATCGACCGTCTGGATGCCATTTCTCCTATATCTAACATCTCGGAACGCATCAGAGTCATCGATTACAAGACGGGAAGAGCACAGACAACCCATCCTAAGGATATAGATGAGATGTTCTCGGCAACTCCCCAGGCACTGAGCAAGCATACGGATTATTATCTGCAGGCTTTCCTCTACTCGATGATCATCAAGAACAGCAAAAGATACAATTCTGCACAGGATCCCGTATCACCAGGCTTGCTGTTCATACAGAATGCAGGTGCAGAAGACTACGACCCAACCCTTAAACTAGGCAGGGAAAAGATAGAAGACATCACACCGTATGAAGAAGACTTCATGGCGCATCTCCGCAGTCTGATTGCCGACATCTACAATCCCGCATTGCCACTGCGCCCTACCAGCGACAAGAAACGCTGCGAGTATTGTCCGTACGCCGGACTATGCAAATAGGTATTGCAGAATGTTAAAATGAGAAATATTTGGGAGCAAAATTTGTTTCTTCAAATATTTCTCTGTATTTTTGCAGTAGAGAGAGCACACTACGCAATCACGCAAGAGTTTCTCTCGGCAGAAAATTGCATCATAAACATCATTCATGAATTAAAAGACCCAAAGGAGATATGACAGAGAAAGAAATCAATAAGTTGGTAAGCGATAACATCAACTACGTAAAATCGGTAGCCAACCACTATCGTGGTAATGGTGTTGACTTCGATGACTTGGTTAGCGAAGGAACTTTGGCTATGCTCACGGCAGCTCAAAAATACGATGCCGAACGCGGTTCGCAGTTTGTGGCTTATGCATCCCCTTTCATTCGCAAGGCGATGCAGCTGACAATCGACAAGCAGGCAGCACTCTATCGTGTACCAAAGGATCAGAAAAAGCATGCTCCACGCAATGCTGCAAAAGCTGTTTCCATCGATGCCCCTATCAGTGAGGGAAACAAGTACACCCTACTTGACATCCTGATCAACAAGGATGCCCAGCCGGCAGACGACAATACAGCTTTCACACAGATGCTCAACGACTTGGAACGTTGCGTTGGAGAACTGGAAGAACGCGACCGCATAGTCATCTCTAAGTTCTATGGTATAGGAATGGCACATGAAACACTGGCAGAAATAGCAGAAGACCTGCAGCTGAAGCGAGAGCGTGTGCGCCAGATCAGAGACAAGGCGATACGCCAGATATCAAAGAATACAACCAGTAAGGTGCTCAAGCATTTTCTTAGAAAATAAAGTCTGATGATGATCTCTCTTAAATGCCAGCGAATATAGATTGTAATACAAAATAAAAATGGCTGTACAAGAAACTGTCCTGTACAGCCATTTTTATATGAGCGGTATTGCTTCTATAAGACGCAGTTACTTATGCTGTGAATGTTCGAGGCGATACTGACGTGGGGTTATGCCCAGACGCTTGTAAAAGTTTGCATAGAAACTTTGACGAGTGCTGAATCCAGCCATCTCACTAATATCTTCCACGCTCATCTTTGCGTAGCGCTTATCTGTGAGCAGTGACATTGCATCGTTCACACGATAATCATTAACCAACTCTGAATAATTCTTGTGGAATCGAGTTGCACACACTGCCGAAATATAACGAGAGTTCGTGCTCAGGTCCTCAGCCAACTTCTTAGAGTTGTACTCAGGATCCTTGTATTTTCTCTCCGTTACAATCAGACGGATAATCTCATCACGGAGGCGGTCTTTAGTCTCCTCACTCAGCAAGGTTTGATATCTTGCTGACTTCTCTTTTTTGGGTTGAATGTTATACTTAGCCATAATGCGTAATAAATTAATACAACAAAGATACGGCAAAATTATTAAACTACCAAATTTTTTGGCACTTTTTTGAAAAAAACTATAAAAATAATTGTCTATCTCGAAAATTATTCCTAATTTTGCATACAGATACATTATTAATATAGAAATTTTAAACATTAAATATTGAAAAGTTCAACGTTCGTATGAAGCAAATTATATGGTTTGTTAAGACTTATGCTACGTTTGTAGTATTGTTTGTTTTGCAGAAGCCGCTGTTCCTCTTTTTGGAAAAGGGTTCTGCCACACAACCTGTCGACAATATCTTCACGGAGTTGCCTGCCGTTATCTGGCATGGACTTCCACTCGATTTATCGATGGCTGGTTACTTATCTGTGATTCCAGGTTTACTTTCCATTGCCGTGGTATGGCTGAAAAGAGAGCTGGTTAAACCAATTATGAACATTTACTTCATAATTGCCTCACTTTTCATCACTTGCAGTTTCCTGCTTAACGCAAGTCTTTATCCATACTGGAAGTATCCATTGGACAGTACTCCACTCTTCTACTTCTTCACTTCACCGGCTGATGCCATCGCCAGTGTAAGCATCTGGCAAGTGATTCTTTCAATTGTCATATTGATAGTTCTGACCATTGGAGTTTGGTTCACATTACGAATGCGAGGCGAGAAACGCCAGCAATACAGTCGCTACAGCTACGGATATGGAGGATTCGGAAGCGGTAAAAGAAAACGATTCGATGACTTCGACCGCCATCGTGGCCGTACATCCATCATACTCCTCCTGCTCACAGGCTTACTCTTCCTGCCTATCAGAGGTGGTATCACCGTTTCTACGATGAACACGGGACAGGTATATTACAGTCAGAACGCCTATCTGAACCACTCAGCCGTGAATCCGCTGTTCAGCCTCCTGGAATCGATTACTCACCAGGAGGACTTCGCCTCACAGTATCGCTTCATGAAAGATAAAGAGGCTGACAAGATATTCGCTACGATGACCAGTACAAGCGATAAGAACACCTACCCTTTACTCAATGAGGCAACATTCAAAAAGGGAACTCCTGATATTCTCATTGTCATCATGGAAAGTTTTGCCAGCGACATCATGCCATCCATGGGTTCGTACAAGGATGTAGCCGTATGCCTGGATTCCATCGCCCAGCAGAGTATTCTATTCACAAGATTCTATGCCAACAGTTTCCGCACGGACAGAGGTATGGTTTCCATATTGAGCGGCTATCCTGCACAGCCCACAACCAGCATCATGCGCTATCCACGCAAGACGAGCCAGTTGCCATCCATAGCCCGCAACCTGGCGAAATACAAGAATTACAAAACCACCTATTATTATGGTGGAGATGCAGATTTCTGCAACATGCGCTCTTATCTTGTTTCTCAGGGTTACCAGCATATCATTTCTGATGCCAACTTCCCGATAGAAGACAAGCTGAGCAAATGGGGTGTGCCAGACCATATCCTGGCAGCCAGAATGATGAAAGACATCAAGGCACAGCAGAATGAGAAGCGTCCTATGCTGAGAATATTGCAGACTTCCAGCAGCCACGAACCTTTCGAGGTGCCTTACCACAGATTGAAAGACAAGCGTCTGAATGCTTTCGCCTACACCGACAGCGTAATGGGTGCTATCGTCAGGGAATACCGCAAACTGCCAAGATGGAAGAATACGCTTATCGTGTTTGTACCAGACCATGTGGGAGGTTACAAGGAAAATCTGAACGATCACGATCGTAGCCGTTACCAGATTCCACTCATCCTGGCAGGTGGAGCTATCTCGCGCCCTATGAAGGTAGGCATCATCGGTTCACAGCAAGACATTGCAGCCACCCTGCTCGGTCAGCTGGGAGTAGAGCACAGGGAATTCACTTTCAGCAAGAACATGATGAGTGATGCCACACCGAAATTCGCATTCTTTGCGGTGAACGATGCATTTGGTATTGTTTCAGAAGAGAACTCGCTCATCTACGACAACAGAGCCAAGCGAACCGTATATGACAAAGGCGAAAAAGGCTTTAATCTGAAACGAGGTCAAGCCTATCTCCAGAAGCTATATGATGACTTAGCCAAGAAATAGGCTACATATTGAAAAGTAAACGAGAATATAAATATCAACAAAAAATAGTAAAAAGCAACAATGCTAGAACTCATTCATTATCTGGAACAGATAGACACAGCGATATTGCTATTTCTCAATGGTATGCACTGTGAACTATTCGATAACTTTATGGTTTTGGTGAGCAACCAATTCACTTGGGTTCCATTTTATGCGGCGTTCATCTTCGTGATGATTAAGAATTTCCACTGGAAGGTAACGATAGTCACTATTCTAGCAGTAGCGCTCCTCGTATTGCTCTGTGACCAGACAGCATCAGGCTTACTCAAGCCATTGGTAAGACGTCTCCGCCCAAGCAACCTGGACAACTCCATATCCTATATGGTACACGTGGTTGATGGATACCGGGGCGGCAGATACGGATTTCCGTCCTCCCACTCCGCCAACTCGTGGGGAGTAGCCATATTCGCCATGTATCTGGTAAGAAACAGAAAGCTGAATATATTCCTGACGTTCTGGGCTGCACTGGTAACATATTCTCGTGCCTATCTGGGAGTACATTATCCTGGCGATTTGCTGGTAGGAGTTCTTATTGGCTTCGTTATGGCATCGATTGTATTCTATGCCTATAACCATTGGGCAAGATCATACACCCAGGAATTCCAGAACAGCAAGAAAAACATCCAGTATGATTATCTCCCCATATCAGTAGGACTGATCAGCATAGCAACAATGTTTACTACAAGTCTGATCCTGCTTTTCACATCCTAAAGAAAGTAATATTTTCAAAACATCAATAATTAAAAGATCAAGATTATGAAGAAACTTACATTGATGG
The DNA here is from genome assembly GCA_022741625.1 of Prevotella sp. Classification (GTDB taxonomy): domain Bacteria; phylum Bacteroidota; class Bacteroidia; order Bacteroidales; family Bacteroidaceae; genus Prevotella. Next base: position 13,384 of record JAIINY010000013.1, read on the forward strand.
CTATTGCCATGGGTATGCTTGCCTTCACAGCATGCACAGAAAAGAAACCAGCTGCTGCCCCTGCAGCTCAGGTAGAAGAGGTGGTTACAGACTCCGCATTCCAGCAGGCTGTTGCTGGTGAATACAAGAGTGCTGACGGAAAGCGCATCATTACTGTCAACGCAGACTTTACTGTAAAGACCACTGGTCTTGACAAGGACTACTTCAAGTGGGATATGGATGTCAAGCCACAGGGTCCATCTGCCAACATCAACCTCATCCGCAAGGGTCTCGATGCAGAAGTAAAGGATATGGTATCTGTTGATACCGAAGAAGGAACTCTCATCGTTAAGAACGAGACTTACAGAAAGGCAGTTGAAGCTAAGAAATAATTCTGCCATCTGATACATATTCATCATAAGCTGAGCGCCTCCACACCCTGTGGGGGCGCTTTCTTTATGTGTGGGGGCGCTTTCTTTAACTGTTATTCACTATATTTTCCCCCTCAGAAAACATATTTTCTTACTTTCCTACATTTCTTCTTAAATTTCGAGCCTAAGAATTTCCGTACTTATAATAAAATTTGTATCTTTGCACCATCAAACGAGAAAAATACTGTTTTTAGAAAATAATAAAGTAATTCTATAGAATATGGCAATTAATGAAGAAAACAAAATCGAGGAGAAAACAAAGAGCATCTCTTTCGTAGAACAGTTGGTTGAGGAAGACCTCAAGGAAGGTAAGAACGCTGGTCGAATCCAGACCCGTTTCCCACCAGAGCCTAACGGCTACCTTCACATCGGTCATGCCAAGGCCATCTGCATGGACTTCGGTGTAGCCGAAAAATACAAGGGTGTCTGCAACCTCAGATTTGATGACACCAACCCAAGTAAGGAAAACAACGAATACGTAGAAAATATCCTCCAAGACATCCAGTGGCTCGGCTTTAAGTGGGGCAACATCTATTATGCTTCAGACTACTTTGAGAAGTTGTGGGAGTTTGCTGTATGGATGATCAAGAAGGGACATGCTTATGTCGACGAGCAGACTGCAGAGGAAATTGCAGCCCAGAAGGGTACTCCTACTACCCCTGGTACTGCCAGCCCATATCGCGACCGTCCTATTGAGGAAAGCCTTGCTCTCTTCAAGCAAATGAACACTCCTGAGGCTGTAGAAGGAAGTATGGTACTTCGTGCGAAGCTTGACATGGCTAATCCAAACATGCACTTCCGCGACCCAATCATGTACCGCATCATCCAGACTCCTCACCACCGTACAGGTACCAAGTGGCACGCTTATCCAATGTACGACTTCGCACACGGACAGAGCGACTATTTCGAGGGTGTTACCCACTCTATCTGTACCTTGGAGTTTGTTCCTCACCGTCCACTCTACGACAAGTTCGTCGACTTCCTGAAGGAGATGGATGGCAGCGATGACGTATTGAACGATAACCGTCCTCGCCAGATTGAGTTCAACCGCTTGAACCTCACTTATACAGTAATGAGCAAGCGTAAGCTCCATACTCTGGTAGATGAGCACCTGGTAAATGGATGGGATGATCCTCGTATGCCAACACTTTGCGGTATGCGTCGCCGCGGTTATTCACCTGAAAGTATCCGCATGTTCATCGACAGCATCGGTTATACCAAGTTCGATGCCCTCAATGATATGGCTCTTCTGGAGGCTTCAGTTCGTGAGGACTTGAACAAGAAGGCTTGCCGTGTAAGTGCCGTACTCGACCCAGTGAAACTCGTCATCACCAATTATCCAGAGGGTGAGAGCGAGGAGATGGAGGCAATCAATAACCCAGAGAACGAGGCAGATGGCACACATACCATTACCTTCTCAAAGAACCTCTGGATTGAGCGTGCCGACTTTATGGAGGATGCTCCAAAGAAGTTCTTCCGTATGACTCCTGGAAAGGAAGTTCGCTTGAAGAATGCCTATATCGTGAAGTGTACAGGCTGTACCAAGGACGAGAACGGTGTCATCACAGAGATTCAGGCTGAATACGACCCTATCAGCAAGAGCGGAATGGAAGGTGCCAACCGCAAGGTAAAAGGTACTCTTCACTGGGTATCTGCCGACCACTGCGTAAAGGCAGAAGTACGCGAGTACGACCGTCTCTTCGCCATCGAAAACCCATCTGCTGACGAGCGCGACTTCCGTGAACTGCTCAATCCAGAGAGCTACCACGATTTCAAGGAATGCTATGTAGAGGAGTATGCTGCAACCAAGAAGCCAGGAGAGTATCTCCAGTTCCAGCGCATCGGTTACTTCATGGCTGACCTCGACACAACAGACGAGAAGCCAGTATTCAACAAGACTGTGGGCTTGAAGGATACCTGGGCAAAGCAGAATAAGTAATATAATTAATAATTATGAATACAGCAGATCTTTTTCTTTGGATTCTGGATAACTTGAATTATTGGGTGGTTGCACTGTTTATGGCAATCGAAAGCTCTTTCATTCCTTTCCCATCTGAGGTGGTTGTTCCACCAGCAGCCTGGAAAGCTATGGATCCAAACAGCGGTATGTCGTTTATTCTGGTCATCGTGTTTGCTACCATCGGTGCAGACCTGGGTGCCCTCGTCAACTACTATTTGGCTAAATGGGTAGGTCGCCCTATCATCTACCGCTTTGCTGATAGCCGAATCGGCCATATGTGCCTGATCGACCGCCAAAAGGTGGAAGTAGCAGAAGAGTATTTCCGCAAGCATGGTGCTGCCTCTACCATTTTTGGAAGATTGGTGCCAGCCGTTCGCCAGCTCATCAGTATTCCTGCAGGATTGGCAGGCATGCACGTGGGCAAGTTCCTGCTCTACACCACTATCGGTGCAGGTGTATGGAACACCGTATTGGCAGCTATCGGTTGGGGTATCTACAAATACACCGATTATAAGACAACTCATGACGTTTATCAACAGGCCGTACAATATAGCCACGAGATTGGTTATGTCATCTTAGCATTGGCTGTAGTCGTCGTAGCCTTTATTGCCTATAAGGGTATCAAGAAGAAATAAACTTCTTTCAGAAGCACATATATACAAAAAAAACTCTCCATTGAGGTTCAACCTTCAATGGAGAGTTTTTTGTATATATAGATATCAATCATTACTTCTCACTACCTGAGAAAATCTTGATTCGCTGTTCCTCAGACAATTTGCAGATAAGCAACGTTCCGTCTTCCTCTGCTACAATATAGCCATCCAGGCCCTGGATAACAACCTTCTTCTCATTCATGGTATGAATGATATTGTTCTTGGACTCCACCATCTGGATATTATCTCCAATCAGTGCATTGCCATACATATCCTTATGGCTCTGTGCCAGAAGGCTTCCCCATGTACCGAGGTCACTCCATCCAAAGTCGGCAGGCATCACGAAGATTTCCTCCGCTTTCTCCATGATAGCATAGTCAACAGAGATATTCTCGCACTCAGGATAACGCAGATCAATTTCAGCCTGCTCCTTGTCTGTACCATAAATACTGCGCATGCTCTCGAAAATCTTGGCAATGCTTGGCTGGTAAACACGGAAGGCATTGACGATGGTTGCGGCACTCATCACGAAGATACCGGCATTCCAGAAGAAACTCTTATCTTGAATATATTGAGTAGCTGTCTCCAAATTTGGTTTTTCCCTGAACTGATCAACACGGAAGATTTCCTTGTTACGGGCTGAAGGGGTACGGAGATCTGCCTGAATATAGCCATAACCTGTCTCTGGGCGAGTAGGCTTCATTCCCAAAGTAACAATGCTGTCAGTCTCACTAGTAAACTTCAAGGCAGATGTTACCACTCTTCTGAATTCGTTCGCATTGGTAACGATATGATCAGAAGGAGATACAACAATATTTGCATGAGGATCCTTTTCCTTGATTCGCCAACTGATATAGGCGATGCAAGGAGCTGTGTTTCTTCTGCATGGTTCCTGCAGAATATTACCCTCAGGAATCTCAGGCAACTGCTCGTGAACCAGGGCTGCATACTTTTTATTGGTTACTACCCAAACATTCTCCGGGTCACAGACACCCTCAAAACGATCGAATGTAAGCTGTAAAAGTGTACGACCTGTTCCTAAGACATCAATAAACTGCTTAGGCTTATCCACGGTACTCATAGGCCAGAATCTACTGCCTACTCCACCTGCCATAATTACCAAATGATTATTTTTATGAGCCATATTTATACCTTTTTATATAATATTCCGCAAAAGTAATAAAAATAATTGGTTTAAACAAATAAAGGATGGAAAATTATTCCATCCTTTACCATATTTTGAAAAAACTCGTGTTATTCGAGCACTTCCCGTATCCCAGTATCAATGCAAAACTTAGAGCTTTCCAAGTTCAGCCTTCCAGTCAGCATAAGCCTCAAGATAAGCACTGCGATTTGCCTCATCAGGCTCAATTACCGCCAATTTCTTAAGAGATGCAAATGCCTCATCGTGATCCTTATAGATTCCGGCTCCGATACCCGCTCCCTTGGCTGCACCAGCACTACCATCGGTTTCGTAAAGCTCGATGGTTGCACCACTCACACCTGCCAGGGTATCACGGAACAAAGGACTGAGGAACATGTTTGCCTTTCCAGCATGAACCTTCTTGATATCCATACCCATCTGCTGCATGATCTCCATACCATAGCAGAAACTGAACACGATACCTTCCTGTGCTGCACGAACGATATGGGCACGATTATGCTTGGTGAAACTCAACCCACGGATAGAGCAACCCACTTCACGATTTTCCAATACGCGCTCTGCTCCATTGCCGAAAGGAATAATCTTCACGCCGTCGCTGCCAATAGGCACACCGGCTGCCATATCATTCATATCTGCATAGCTTACATCTGGCGTGATGTTACGATGTACCCAAGCATTCAGAATACCTGTACCATTTATACAAAGCAACACTCCCAGACGGTCGAGTTCCGTAGTATAGTTGACATGTGCGAAGGTATTGACACGACTCTTTGGATCGTAATTGACATCACCGAGCACACCATAGACTACTCCGGAAGTACCTGCAGTGCTGGCAATCTCACCAGGATTGAACACATTCAGGCTGACAGCATTATTCGGCTGGTCACCTGCACGATAAGAGATAGGAGTTCCCTCCTTCAGACCAAGTTCCTCGGCGGCAGCCTTGCAGACTACGCTCTGTACAGAGAAGGTAGAAACAATATCTGCGAGCATACTCTCATCGAATCCGAAATAATCAAGCAGGAACTTGGCTGGTTTCTTTGCCTTGAAGTCCCACATCATACCTTCAGAAAGTCCACTGATAGTAGTCTGAGCCTCACCAGATAGTTTCATCGCCAGATAATCACCAGGGAGCATAATCTTATCTATCTTATCGAAAAGCTCAGGTTCATTCTCCTTAACCCACGCCAGTTTGGAAGCGGTAAAGTTACCTGGAGAATTGAGCAGATTACGCAAGCAGAGATCCTCACCTAAATCATGGAACGCTTTCTCGCCGTAAGGAACTGCACGGGAATCGCACCAGATGATAGATGGACGCAGAACCTGCTGGTTCTTATCCACACAAACCAGACCATGCATCTGATAGGAAATACCAATAGCAAGAATTTCCTCACCTTTGGCACCACACTCCGCCATAATCTTCTTGAGAGCCAACTTGGCATTGTCCCACCACATTTGCGGATCCTGTTCAGCCCATCCTGCCTTTACAGCCATGATAGGTGCTTCATGATCAGGATAGAATGCAGAAGCAACAATCTCACCATTATCTACATCTGTAAGAGATGCCTTTACAGAACTTGAACCAACGTCAAAACCTAATAAATATCTTCTAGCCATTTGTCCGTTATTTAAAATTGTTTGTTATTACTTAACCTAAAGTATAGAAATGCATTTGATAGAAATGCTCATTCCATATTTCATTATACAATTATAATACGAACAAACTGACAGATTCCCCCATCAGGAAAACGAAAAAAATCAAGTTGGTGCCCAACAGGTGTATTCCACTCGCACATCAGCTGTTGTGCAAGCGCATATCAGCTGGTATGCAAGCGCACAACAGCTGTTGTGCGTTTTGAAAAGACTATGACCCCGGAAACAAGAATTAATCTTTCAGACAACTTCCATTGCTTCTTCGGACAACTTCTATTGCTCCTTTCGATGACTTACGTTGCTTCTAACAACAACGCAACTAGCTTCGTTAGACAACGTAACTAACTTCATTAGACAACGTAACTAACTTAGTTAGATAACGTAACTTAGTTAGATAACTTACCAGACTTCTATCAATTACCAAAGAGATCAAGCTCCTGCGATTGCTTGCTGTTCTCGCAGTCATCCTCCTCTTTCAGCATAGAGGCAGAAGAGAAATCAAGCATCAGCTGCTGCATAGCCGAACTCTTATAGTTGATACGATACACTCCATATCCCTTGCCTTTCTCTATGATAGAACTTGGATTCTTGGAATTCTTAATGAGATACTGAGAAACAAAACCATACACATATCTATAATCTAGAGGGGTAAAAATCGAGTTACAAGAATTATAAACATGACGGACAATCTTCTCCAACTTGAGACCTTGACTGCCGGCTTGTACCAAAACGTTGAATATTTCTTGTTCTAATTTCATATAAATTATGCTAGATGGTTATGATGAAAAGAAAGTTGAATAAAGACAGAGAAAAGTGAATAGAAAGAAGAGTAAACAGGAAGAAAAGTGAATAAAAACAGAAAAGCCGCAGTTTCTTCCACTAAGTTAAGAAACTGCGACTCTTAAGGTTCTTATTTAAGCGAGAGCTACCTTGTTGTCCTCTTCCTTAATCTTACCCTCTTTGAAGAGCCATCCGATACCAAGGATAGCATCCTCAACACTAATGTTTGCCTGCTTAGCAATCTCCTCCAAAGAGAGAGACTGTTCTGCTGCTGCCAATGCCTGATAAACATCACCAGCACGGAAACCTGCGTTCTCAGCAGTCAAATAGATTACTTCCTTCTTTGCTGTAGCAGTCTTTGCTGCTGTAGCCTTCTTAGTAGCTGTCTTCTTGGCAGCTGCCTTAGTTGTTGCTTTCTTTTCTACCATGTCTTTAGTAATAATTTGTTCTGCGAAATACTTGTTTTCTAAAGCATTTCCTTAATTATTCTGATGCAAAATTAAAAAAAATAATTTAAATTTTAGCATTTTAAAGCAGAAAAGTGCTTGTACACAAGAGGTTGCACCGCATTTCTTGACTTACATCAAGATAAATGCAGTGCAATTTATAATTAATCCTTCAAATCAAGCTTAATCTCCAGCTCATCAAGCTGCTTTGGGTCCAGCTCTGAAGGAGCATCAAGCATCACATCGCGACCTGAATTATTCTTTGGGAATGCGATGCAGTCGCGGATACTGTCGAGACCAGCCATAATGCTCACGAAGCGGTCAAGACCGAAAGCAAGACCTGCGTGAGGTGGTGCTCCATACTTGAAGGCGTTCATCAGGAAGCCGAACTGAGCCTCAGCACGCTCTGGAGTGAAACCGAGAACCTCGAACATCTTCTCCTGCAACTGAGTATC
>JAIINY010000014.1:0-20863 GCA_022741625.1 Prevotella sp.
GTGCTGTTGGCTTTGTCGTCAAGGAGCATTTTGCCATTTTCATCAAACTGGTATCCCTTAGCTTTGAGGATAGTCATCAACTCAGAGTTGCTTACAGCCGCATTGCTGTAAGAAGGTGCATCGTCGTCACTGCCGCAAGAAGCGAAGCCGAGGCAGAGTGCCAGGGCAGCGAGACCGATGAAATTCTTAAAAATCTTCATTGTTTTTTGAACTTTTAAAATGTTTATAATTAAAATTAAATATTATCTTGAATCAGGCTGCAAAGGTACATATTTATTAAATAATGTGCAATACCTAAAAATAATGAAATACATCATCCTCATTGAAAGACACCCGTAACAAAAACTTTAAAAATATTAGAGGGCAGAACACCATGTGGATGTCTGCCCTCTTAACGGTGTGTAAAGATTAGTAACGATAGCTGACGGTAAATGTGACGTTACGGCCGTCGCCATGCGCATATTCAGCATCACGCGCCATCATCATTGAGGCCGGCGTGTAATAAGTGTTGTTTAGCAGGTTGCTGATGCCAAGACTGAAATCCCAATTTTGGAGTTTATAGCCAGCAGTCATATTAACCAGGTTGATGCACTTAACGATGCCCTCGCCTTCATTGTAGTTACCTTTCTCGTTAGTGGAGAAGCGATCACGCTTACCTGTGTGAACGTACTGCAGGTTGACATACGTGTTGCGCAGCGGCTCATAATTAATATACAGTGCGAGTTTCGGAGCGGGGATAGAGATATTCGACATGTAAGCATCCCATTTACCCTCGTCACTCATCACCTTGCCTTCCATCCATGTGAAGTTTACACCGGATTTGAGGTTGCTTAACAGACGTGCGTCGGCACTGAGTTCAACACCATACACCTTCTGCGGCTTCCGGTTGACGACCCAGAACCCATTTTCTATCACCAGGTCACTACCCAGTTTTGAGTAGGTGTAGAAGAAAGAAGCATTCAGCTGTAGCCAGTTGGAGATATTGGAGTATGCACCCACCTCGTAGTTATCGGTCTTTACAGGTTCCGTTGAGATCTTCGAGAGCACATCAGCCTTGGCAGCACGCAGCGTACGACCGAGATCAAAGATGGAAAATCCCTGAGAGAACGCTATGAATGGCTGGAAGACCTTGTACTTGTTGAAAGAGATACCGGCGTTGAACGAGAAGTTGTCATAGTCGAGGTTGCCACCTTTAACGTCCACTACAGGATCGGAAAGTCTGTTACGCAGCACCTGGTAATCAGGCACTTTCACACGGATGAAGTCATAACGTCCGCCCACCTTAACGTTGAGCCACTGCCAGAGTGTTGTCTTGGTCTGAACGAAAGGCGCATGGTTGTAGCTTGTCAGCCATGGCACCCACAGCCTCCCGTCGATAAGCGGTTGGGCGGTCTTGTCCTTTAAGAAATCATAGCCATAGAGAATGTTCGTAAAGACATTGTCGGAGAAGACAAGTCGTGTGTCGAACTGGGCACGAAGGCCAAGTTTCCGGTCCTTGACTGCTGACTGCCCACTTGTCTCTTCCCACCGTGGCTGTTTCTTGTTAGCTTTACGGAAATCGTAGATGGTGAAGAGGCTGGAAGCATAAACAGAAGCCTCGAAATCGGTATGAGCGAAGATATCCTTGGATGTAAACTTCAGGTATCCATTATGGTTATAGCGAGTGCCTTCATCAACGGCCTGAGGGTCACGGTCTCCTTTCACCCCCACAGCTGGACTGACGAGATACTTGCCAGTCTGAGGAATCAGCTTCGTGTCTTGCAGGCTTCGATAGTAGTTGTACATCAACTCTAAGCGGTTCTTGCTGTCAAACTGATAGCCGAGCTTCGTGAGGATATTGGTTGTACGGGTATCGCCAAGGCCATATCTTGGAGAGATATACTGTCCGTCGCCATCTACGTTACTTCCCGTGCGACCATAGGATCCATTGACGAGATAATCAAACTGACGGACACGTCCATAGAACTGCTGATTAAATCTATAGCCTTGTCCTTTGCTCTTGCGGAAGAAATCATAGGTTGAGCCGGATATGGCGGTTTGTCCATTGAAAGCCTTATCCGTCAAGCTCTTCTTAGTGATGATATTGATGACACCACCGATAGCACCGTTGCCATAGAGTGCTGTAGAGCCTTTCACTACTTCTATATGGTCTACGGCAGCCGGGTCGATAGTGCGGATGTCACGGTCTGTAGCACGGAGTGGAGTTGATTGTGGAATTCCGTCAATGAGCACTAACACGCTACGGCCCCGAAGACTTTGAGAACGCGAACTCGTGGTGTTGCTTGAAAGTGACATTCCGGGAGTGAGAAGACCGAGAATCTTGGACATGTCAGGAGCAATCTTGCTCATCTCTACAATCTGCTGGTGACCGATAATGGTTACAGTAGAAGCAGAATTGGACCGGATCTCCGGTATGCGTGTCGTACTGATTACCACTTCCTTAATCTGCATGGTACTGTCTTCCATCCTGCTTTGAGCTTGTGCTGACAGAGCCGTCATAGTCAGCATCGGCACGATAAAAGTCAAATTCTTCATTTGTTTTCTGAACTTTTAAAATGTTTATAATTAAATGTTATCTTGAATCCGGCTGCAAAGGTACATATTTCAAAAAAGGTATGCAATACCTAAAAATTATGAAATACGCCAGGCGGTGATAAATAACTTTACAGATTAAACGTTGCGGAAAAAACTCTTAAGAGAAGCTGGCGTTTTCCTTAAGGAAAAATATATTTTCCCTTAAGGAAAAAAATAAAAATCCTTAAGGGAAAATTCTCAATCTCTTCTTTCCCCATTTTCCAGGCGTTTTCGTCAGATTCTCTCTTCCTTGAATATTGTTTACACGGATATTCCCCCAACCAGTATGTTTTGGCAGGTTGGGGGAATATTATGTGTTAAAATCACAAAAAAACTTTGTGTTGTCAGGGATTTGATGTATATTTGCAGAACTAATTTAAAATATTAATGATTATGTCAACAACAGCAGCAAGAATCCCAACTTCGTTCAGGTTTCAAAGCAGTTTGCTGGAAGAACTGAAAGAAAAGGCTAAGGCTAGCAATCGCAGTCTTAACAACTATGTGGAAAGTCTTCTCATTAGTATTCTCCATCCTTCTGAAGTTGTAGAGGATAATACAATTGATGAAGAATTGCAGAAGAAGATTGATAAAGCAATGGATGAATATAAAAAAGGAGAGACTCTTCATTTTGAAAATTCAACCGATATGAACAAATGGCTTGATTCTCTATGATTTACAATGTTTTTGATGACATTATAACTGTAGTTGTAATTGAAGTTGAAGGTCACTATAATGACAAATAACTCGCAAATATAATCTCCCCATAAGCCAGGCTACAGAAGCCTGTGCTTATGGGGAGATCTTGTTTTATTGTGATAGCTTTGTGATGTCACTGAGTCGCTTTCCTATTTCGTATGTCTCTTCAGGAAGATGCTGTGGTCGATGCAGGCTGGGAGCTCTTCCTTATAGTGAGTAACCATGATCATCGTCTTGTTCTTTCGCTTGCAGAATGCCTCGATGATATCCTTTACCAGGCGGCGGTTTCTGTTGTCAAGACCATGAAGAGGCTCGTCGAGGATGAGGAGCTCGGGATCCTTCACGAAGGCACGTGCCAGAAGTACCAGGCGCTGCTCGCCACTTGACAGCTTCAGGAAACCACGATCTTCCAAACCCTCCAGACCGAATACCTTCATCCAGAAACGGCACTGGTCCATATCCTCTTCCTTTGGCTTTACATAGAGACCCACAGAATCGGTAAGGCCGCTCGCCACGATGCGGATGGCTGGCATATCCCGCTGGTAGGAACGGTGAAGCTCGGGAGATACATAGCCGATATGCTTCTTGATATCCCAGATGCTCTCGCCGCTGCCACGAGGATTGCCGAAGAGGGCAATGTCGCAGGCGTAGCTCTGCGGATTGTCGGCACATACCAGACTGAGCAGGGTACTCTTGCCGGCACCGTTCTGTCCGCTCAGCGCCCAGCGCTCACCATTGTTAACCGTCCAGTCGAGATCGTTGAGGATGATGCGCTCGCCATACTGGATGCGAACCTTGTTCATCTTCACCACTTCCTGACTGTGATATTCCCGGTCGCTATATGGCAGGTTGATGATGGCTTGTTCTAATTCTTCGCATAATACATGGGCAGGGATGGGGTTGCGCTGTGCCAGATATTCTTCCTTGGTAAGCTTAGGATATACCTTCATATCCTTCACTTCTACCACGTGGGTGATGAAGTCTGGGATGTCATCGCTCTTGCTCAATACGAGGATGATCTGCAGATGATGCTCAGTGGTGAGTGACTTGAGAAGCTCCTTGAGCTGGTCGCGGGTGTCGGCATCCAGACCGATGAAAGGATTGTCCATGATCAGCACGCGAGGCTCTGAGAAGAGGGTAGAGGCAAGCTTGAACTTGCGGAGCTCTCCACTGCTCAGCAGGATGGTGTATTTGTCGAGCAGGTGGTGCATGTGGAACAGCTCGTAGATGTGTTCCTGCAGCTGTCTGCGCTCCGGTGTATCTTCGCCAGCCATCTGATAAGCCTCTTCCAGCTTATCCTTGACGATAGGCGTGTTCTCATCTATTTCCAGCTGGTTCCAGCGCTGCTGCAGGAAGTAGGTACGGTCGTTGTCGCCTCCGTAGGTGTCACGGAAGGTGATATACTTGATATTGTCGCTCACCAGGGGCTTGGTACTAGGAGAAAAGTCGTAATCAGGATCGTGCATCAACAGCGGGTGTCTGCCCACAAGGATGTCCACGAACATCGACTTACCTCCACCATTGGGACCTACGATAGCGATATGCTCTCCGTCGCATGCCTCGAAGTTAACTGGCTCAGCCATACGCCATTCCGGCATACGGGTTACGCCATTCTGAATACTGATAATCTTTTGCATCTCTCTTATTTTTTTATTGATATGATTGCGTGATAACAGGATGATATTTCCGGGCTGGGCTACTTGTGCGTGGTACGGTTGATAGCCGCCAGAAGCTTTGCCTGCGGGCCCGTCATGCCTGTACCTTTCTCTATGCGGCTGGCGTTCTTGGTAGCAAAATCCTTCCAGCTGCTATAGTGCTTGTCGCCCGTTTCGGGTCTGCCCATCTGCAGGAAATGGCAGTAGGCAGCGCCCAGGGCATCGGTGGCATCCATGTATTTCGGCATCTCGTCTTCCCGGATGTTGAGCATGCGCTGCAGCATCGCCGCCACCTGCTCCTTGGAAGCCTGACCTTGTCCGGTAATCGCCATCTTGATTTTCAGCGGAGCGTACTCGTGGATGGGTACGTCGTGATGGATGGCGGCAGCGATAGCCACTCCCTGTGCCCTGCCGAGCTTGAGCATCGACTGCACATTCTTGCCGAAGAAGGGAGCCTCTATCGCCATCTCATCGGGCAGATAGGAGTCGATGATGCCAGTCACCCGCTCGAAAATCCTGCCGAGTCGCAAGTAGGGATCTTTCTCCTTGCGCATATCGATGACACCCATCACCACCAGTTCTGCCTTGTTGCCGATGACGCGTATCACGCCATAGCCCATCACGTTGGTGCCGGGGTCAATGCCCAGGATGATTTTCTCTGTGTTCGATTTCTTCTGAATCATCTGAATGCTGTATCTTCTGAATCCTTGGAATTCTGAATGCTGTATCTTCCTGAATCTATCGGTCCATATATGGATTATGAGCCAATTCCTCGCCGATGCTGGTAGCCTCACCGTGACCAGGCAGCACCTGTGTCTCATCCGGCAACATGCCGAGATGGCGCAGGCTGTTGATGATGCGGAACATGCTGCCGCCAGGGAAATCGGTTCTGCCGATGGAACTCTTGAAGAGGGTATCGCCCGAGAAGAGTACGTGCTCTGCCTCGCAATAGAAGCATACGGAGCCGTTGCTGTGGCCCGGAGTCTCGATGATGGTGAATTCGTGATTGCCGAACTTGATTACCTCATCTTCCTCAAAGAAATGACCGATAGGAGGGAAGTGGGTGTCGAGCTGCATCTGGTAGAATGTCTCTGCCTGATGAGCCAGACCCTTCATCAGCTTCTCATCGCCCTGTGCCACTTCTGGCTTCAGTCCGAACTCCTGGTAGATGGTATCGTTGCCGAAATTATGGTCGAGATGACCGTGGGTAACGAGGAGATGAACAGGCTTCAGATTGTTCTTTCTGATATACTCGGTGATTGCCTTGCGCTCTTCAGGATAGAAGGCACCGCAATCTATGATGACGCACTCGAGGGTGTCATCGCTGACCACGTAGCAGTTTTCCTGCAACATGTTGACTTGGAATCTTTCGATATGTAGCATTTTACTTTTTTCTTTTATTTAAGCAGGAACATAAACCAGCTGCTTGTCCTGGCTGAACCACTCCTCATCGAAGAAGGTGCTGAGAGGGGTGATTTCCGAAATCTTATAATACTGCTTGAGCTCCTCCTTCAGATTGCCGCCCTTGAGGCAGAGCAAACCGTTGGGCAGGGCATTCTGACCCGCCTTCTTGAAGTTCTTCTTGATGATCTTCATCAGGTCGGGCAACTGCATCACGGCACGGCTCACCACGAAGTCGTACTTGCCTTTCTCGTCCTCGCCGCGCAGGTGTTCAGCCACCAGATTCTTGAGTCCGATAGCGCCAGCCACCTCATTGCACACCTTGATCTTCTTGCCGGTGCCGTCGATGAGCTTGAACTTGCACTCAGGGAAGAGGATGGCGAGCGGGATGCCCGGGAAGCCACCGCCGCATCCGAAGTCGAGAATCTCAGAACCCGGGCGGAAGTTAATCGCCTTGGCAATAGCCAGAGAGTGGAGCACGTGGTGCTCGTAGAGGTTGTCGATATCCTTGCGGCTGATGACATTGATCTTGGCATTCCAATCGCGATACAGACCGTCGAGGGCAGCGAACTGCTTCTTCTGCTCGTCGGTGAGGTGAGGGAAATATTTCTCTATGATATTCATTCTATCTTGTTTTTGTTTCTTTCTATCTATAATAGTTAATGTATATACTATATTTATTAATGTATATAAACCGATGCAAAGGTAGTGTAAATTGCAGATAAAACAAAATAAAATTAGCTTTTTTTGTATATTTAGTAGTTATTTCAGGGCTAGTTAGCAAAAAAATGTGTAACTTTGCACCCGAAAAAGATGTTAGATAGTATTTATTTAATATAAAAAGTAATGATAAAAGCAGCATTATTCGACTTAGACGGTGTGGTTTTCGATACCGAAAGCCAGTATTCCGTGTTCTGGGGAATGATAAGCAGGGAGTATCATCCGGAGATGCCTGACTTTGCTCATCGCATCAAGGGACAGACCCTGGTTCAGATCTACGACAAGTACTTCTCTGACGATGCCACATTCGCTCATATTGATGGGTACACCGATTGCAAGTCGGAACAGGCTAAGATAACTGCCCGGCTCGATGAGTTCGAGCAGAATATGTCGTTTCCTTACATTCCAGGGTTTGAAACTTTCCTGAAAGACGTGAAGGCGCATGGCGTGAAGTGTGCTGTGGTGACGAGCAGCAATCTGCAGAAGATGGAGCAGGTGTATAAGCATCATCCTGAGTTCAAGACCAATTTCGACCGCGTGCTCACCAGCGAAGACTTTGCCAAGAGCAAGCCGGATCCAGACTGCTATCTGAAGGGCGCTGCCTGCTTCGGAGCTAAGCCGGAGGAATGCGTGGGTCTGGAGGACAGCTTCAACGGACTGAAGGCAGTGAGAGCTTCGGGTGCGTTTACCCTCGGACTCGCTACTACCAATTCAGCAGAGAGCATCCTGCCATACAGTGACTATGTGATAGCCGATTACAATGGATTCGGATACGATGACCTGGAGAAGATTGTAGAAACTTTTAAGTAAACACAATTATATGGGATATTTATCTACAGACAAAAAGAAAATCACAACCAAGACCTAC
Source organism: Prevotella sp. (assembly GCA_022741625.1). Lineage (GTDB taxonomy): Bacteria > Bacteroidota > Bacteroidia > Bacteroidales > Bacteroidaceae > Prevotella. The sequence goes on from JAIINY010000014.1 coordinate 7,915, forward strand.
GCCGAAATGAAGGCGGCAGGTGAGAAGGTTACGATGCTTACTGCCTACGATTTCACTACCGCAGGCATCATTGATGCTGCAGGCATCGATACTATCCTGATAGGTGATTCGGCTAGCAATGTGATGGCTGGAAATGCTGATACATTACCTGTCACCGTAGATCAGATGATTTACCACGCACGCAGTGTGGCCCGCGCCTGCAATCATGCACTCGTGCTCTGTGATATGCCTTTCGGCAGCTATCAGGTTTGCAAGGAAGATGCTTTGCGCAATGCCTGCCGAATGATGAAGGAGACGGGCGTGGATGCGCTGAAGCTGGAAGGTGGCGTGGAAATCGTGGATACTGTTCAGGCACTCATCAATGCCGGTATTCCTGTTTGCGGCCATCTCGGTCTTACTCCTCAGAGCGTGAACAAGTTTGGCGGTTACGGCATCCGTGCCAAGGAAGATGCAGAGGCTGAGAAGCTGATCAGCGATGCCAAAGCTCTGGATAAGGCTGGCTGTTTTGCCATCGTTCTGGAGAAGGTTCCTGCCAAACTGGCGGCTGAAGTTTCACGTCAGGTAAACGCTGTAACTATTGGTATTGGAGCTGGTAACGGTTGTGATGGACAAGTGCTGGTTTATGCTGATGCGCTCGGTATGACCCAGGGCTTCAAGCCAAAATTCCTGCGTCATTTTGCCCAGGTAGGCGAGGAGATGCAGAAGGGAGTGAAGGCTTATATCGATGCCGTGAAGAGCGTGGAGTATCCAAGCGTAGAAGAGAGCTACTAAGATGGATACGCAAAATACCCCGGTGCATTTTAATCTGTGGCACCGTGACTTCTGGCGCCTCTGCTTCGCCAATCTCTTCCTGATGACGAGCATCTACATGCTCCTCCTGAACATACCTTATTTTATGGCTAAGGAGGGATATTCCGTTACTCAGATTGGCGTGGTTTATGCTGCTTATGGCTTGGGCATCTTTCTTCTGGGTGGCTTCTGCTCCTATCTGGTGCAGCGCTATCGTCGCAATCGGGTATGCCAGATATCCATCCTGGGTGTGGCAGTCAGTCTCGTCGTTCTTTATTATCTGGAAACCTTCTGGAACATCAGGGTGGGCTTCGAGATGCTGGTGGCGATGCGTCTGATTCAGGGGGCTTTCCTGGGCTTGGCAGAGATGTCGCTGGCGAGTACCCTGATTATCGATACCTGCGAATCTTTCCAGCGTACGGAGGCGAATTATATCACCTCCTGGTTTGCCCGTTTTTCCATTGCGGTAGGTCCATTGCTGTCGATACTGGTCTATAACGTCTTCAGTATGAAAATCGTTTTTCCGGTAGCCTCAGTATTGGCATTGGTAGCCTTGGTGCTGGTTTCCAGAGTGAAGTTTCCGTTCAAGGCTCCGTCAGAAAACGTGTCACTCATCAGTAGTGACCGCTTCTTCCTGCCTCAGGGATTTCCGCTGTTTATCAATATCGTATGCATCATGGTGATACTGGGCTTCTATCTGTCGTTGCCTCATTCTCTCACCGTCTATGTGATGTTTTTTTGCGGATTGTTTCTGGCATTGGTGGCAGAGAAATTCGTTTTTGCAGATGCCGATTTGAAGAGTCAGGTAATTGTAGGACTGATATTGATAGCTGCAGCAGAATTTGTTTCCTTAAGCGATCAGGATTTTGCCGAAGAGATGCTTTTACCTGCCTTGCTTGCCTTGGGAGTGGGCATCATCGGAAGCCGATTCCTGCTTTTCTACATCAAGCTTGCCAAGCATTGCCAGCGTGGCACCAGTATGAGCTCCTTCTTCCTGGCGTGGGAACTGGGGTTGAGCTTAGGAATCGGATTGGGTTTCTGGCTGGTGAAGGATTTGTATCCGAAGGGTCTTGGTATGGGTCCGATGATCTTGAATCCTGTGCATAAGGAACTTCTGTATCCGGCTTTCGGATTGACAGCGGTTTCTCTCCTGATGTATAATTTCCTAGTACATCCATGGTATATGAAGCATCGCAATCGCTGATGCTTCGTGTGCCTGCTTTATTAAAAGTTTCTAAAAATAGCGTTTGTGAAACTTTTTTAATATAATTTAGTTAGCTTTATTCGCTTTTGTGCTCATAATTGAGTACTTTTGCGTTTGATTTGAGGACGGAGGGCATTTTGGAAGTGCCCTTTGTTCTGTTTTTAGAATGAATTAAACGTAAAATTGATAATAAGATTATGGCAGAAGCTATTGATATCCGTGAGTTGAATATCCGGATTGAACAACAGAGTCAGTTCGTTACCAATCTGGTAATGGGCATGAACAAGGTCATCGTAGGTCAGAAGCACCTCGTTGACTGTCTCCTTATCGGTCTTCTCTCTGATGGTCACATCCTCCTGGAAGGTGTACCTGGTCTGGCGAAGACTCTTGCAATCAAAACATTGTCACAGTTGATTAGTGCAGACTATAGCCGCATACAGTTTACACCCGATTTGTTGCCTGCCGACGTAATCGGTACGCAGATCTATTCGCAGAAGGATGAAGCCTTCCATGTGAAGCGTGGACCTGTGTTTGCCAACTTCGTCCTGGCAGATGAAATCAACCGTGCTCCAGCCAAGGTGCAGAGTGCCTTGCTCGAGGCGATGCAGGAACATCAGGTAACCATCGGCGACCAGACTTTCCATTTGCCTAATCCATTCCTGGTGATGGCTACCCAGAACCCGGTGGAGCAGGAGGGTACCTATCAGTTGCCTGAGGCTCAGGTGGACCGTTTCCTCCTCAAGGTTATCATCGATTATCCTACCATCGAAGAAGAGAAGCTCATCATCCGTGAGAACATCCAGGGCGGTCTGCCTACCGTGACTCCGGTTACTACAGCCGAGGAAATCCTGAAGGCTCGCAGCATCGTCAACGAGGTGTATATCGATGAGAAGATTGAGCAGTATATTGCCGACATCGTCTTCGCTACCCGTTATCCAGACCGTTACGGCCTGGGCGAATTGAAGAATATGATTACCTTTGGCGGCAGTCCTCGTGCCAGCATCTCGCTTGCCAAGGCAGCCAGAGCCTACGCCTTCATCAAGCACCGTGGTTACGTGATTCCTGAGGATGTACGTGCCGTGGCTCACGATGTGCTCCGCCACCGCATCGGCCTCTCTTATGAGGCAGAGGCAAGCGAAATCACCAGCGAGGAAATCGTCAGCCGCATCATCAACAAGGTTGAAGTGCCTTGATTTAGTTCAAAATTCAAAGTAAATTAAGTTGGATACACAAGATATCTTAAAGAAAGTTCGGAAGATCGAGATCAAGACTCGCGGATTGAGCCAGAACATCTTCGCCGGCCAGTATCATTCTGCCTTCAAGGGTAGGGGAATGGCCTTTGCCGAGGTGCGCGAATATCAGTATGGCGACGACGTGAGAGACATCGACTGGAATGTGACGGCTCGCTTCCATCGCCCTTTCGTCAAGGTCTTTGAAGAAGAGCGAGAGCTTACCGTGATGCTGATGGTGGATGTGAGCGGTTCGCTCGATTTCGGTACCATGCGCCAGATGAAGCGCGACCTGGCTACCGAGATAGCTGCAACCCTTGCCTTCAGTGCCATCCAGAACAACGACAAGATAGGTGTCATCTTCTTTTCCGACAGAATAGAGAAATATATCCCTCCCAAGAAGGGACGCAAGCATATCCTCTACATCATTCGTGAGATGCTCGACTTTCATCCCGAGAGTCAGCGTACCGATATCGGATGTGCCCTGGAATACTTCACGAGGGTGATGAAACGCCATTGCACGGCTTTCGTCATCAGCGACTTCTACGATAACAAGGACTATCAGCACCAACTGCAGATAGCCAACCAGAAGCACGATGTGGTGGGAATACAGGTGTATGATCCGCGTGCCAAGCAGCTGCCCGACGTGGGACTGCTCAAGGTGATGGATGCCGAGACGGGACACGAGATGTATATCGATACCAGTTCGAAGAAATTGAGAGTGGCTCACACCCAAAACTGGTTGCGACAGCAGGAGAATCTGCGACAGCTCTTTGCCAAGAGCAAGGTAGATTGGACTTCGGTAGCCACCAACGAGGACTTCTCGAAGGCGCTCCTGATGCTGTTCAAACAGAGAGGCTAAAGTAAGATAACATGAAAATAAAGAATATCATATTGACGATGGCGCTGATGGGTTGCTCTACGCTGGCTTTCGGTCAGACCGTGGAGCAGCGCATGGATTCCCTGCAGCTGCTTATCGGACAGCAGACCATCCTGCACCTCAAGGCTACAGCCCGGAAGGGTGCCAGAATCGTGCTGCCATCCTTCAAGCCTCAGGACCAGATTGTACCTGGTGTAGAGGTGGTGGAGCAGAGCAAGGGCGACACGATGCAGATGGGTGATGACCGCATCCAGGTGAGCCGCGACTATACGCTTACCTCTTTCGATGAGAAGGTGTATGTGGTTCCTGCACTCGATGTGAAGATCGACGGCAAGAGCTATCACGGAAATCCGTTGGCGCTGAAGGTGCTCACCGTTCCGGTAGATACGGTGCATCCTAACCAGTTCTATCCGGCAAAGGGTGTACAGGATAATCCTTTCGAGTGGAGTGAGTGGAGCTTCGCCTTCTGGTTGAGTCTGCTGATGATTATTATCTGTGGTGCAATGATTTTTCTCCGCAATCGTCTGAAGAAGAACAAGCCTATCATCGCCCGCATCCGCATCGTGAAGAGGGTGCCAGCCCATGAGAAGGCGCTGCGTGAAATCAATGACATCAAGCATCATCATACCAGCGCCAGCCAGGAGACTCAGAAAGAGTACTACACCCAGTTGACCAATACGCTGCGTGCCTATATCGTGAGCCGCTTCGGATTCAATGCGATGGAGATGACCAGTGGAGAAATCATCGAGCACCTGCGTGCTTCGGGCGACCAGAAGATGATAGACGAGCTGAGAATGCTCTTCTCCACCGCCGACCTGGTGAAGTTTGCCAAGTACGAGATCCCGATGAACGAGAACGATGCCAACCTGGTGAATGCCATCAACTTCATCGATCAGACGAAGACCGATGAGCAGCCTAAGGAGGAGAAGATCGTTCCAACGCTCAGCACCGAAGACCAGAAGTCGCAACAGCAGCGCCGACTCATCAAGACCCTGCTCTGGGTGGGCGGCATCAGCGTAGTTGCCATCTTCGGCTACGTCGTTTATCAGGTAGCGATGCTCGTGATGTAAATGTCATCAGGCTCGGAAATCCAGAGCCGGTGATGTAAACAATAAAAAGAAATTAAGAAATGGAATTTGCAAGTAAAGCATATTTTCTGCTGCTCCTGCTGCTGATACCTTATATATTATGGTATTTCCTGGGCAGGAAGAAGAGCGAGCCTACGATGCGCATGAGTAATACCCGCATCTATCAGTATGCTCCGAAGAGCATGCGCGTCAGACTCATCCATCTGCCGATGGTGCTGAGATGCATCTGCTTCGTGCTCATCGTCATCGCCATGGCCCGTCCGCAGACCCACTATTCCTGGGACAACAAGACCGTAGAAGGTATCGATATCATGCTTGCCATGGACGTATCAACCTCTATGCTTGCCGAGGACCTGAAGCCAAACCGTATGGAGGCGGCGAAGGATGTGGCTACCGAGTTTATCTCCGGCCGTCCTACCGACAATATCGGACTCACCATCTTTGCCGGAGAGGCTTTCACGCAATGTCCGATGACCACCGATCATGCCAGTCTGCTCAGACTCCTGCATGACACCCGCACCGATATTGCGGCTCGCGGACTCATCGACGACGGTACCGCTGTGGGTATGGGACTTGCCAACGCCGTGACCCGACTCAAGGATTCCAAGGCAAAGAGCAAGGTGGTAATCCTGCTCACCGACGGTAGTAACAACATGGGTGACATCTCGCCTATGACCGCTGCCGAGATAGCCAAGAGCTATGGCATCAGAGTCTATACCATCGGTGTGGGAACCAATAAGGTGGCGCCTTATCCGATGCCTGTGGCAGGAGGCGTACAGTATGTCAATATCCCGGTGGAAATCGATACCCAGACGCTGCGCGACATCGCTCAGACCACCGATGGAAACTTCTATCGTGCTACGAGTACTGCCGAGTTGAAGAAAATCTACAGGGACATCGACAAGCTGGAGAAGTCTAAGTTTAATGTGAAGCATTTTGCCAAGCGTTATGAGGCCTATCAGCCTTTTGCCCTGGGTGCACTCCTGATACTGCTCCTGGAGATATTGCTCCGCCTCACTTGGTTCAGAAGAATTCCTTGATGAAAGAGGAGTTTAGACAAAATAGATTATAACATCATATAAATATGTTAAGATTTGAAGATCCTACGTTTCTCTGGCTGCTCTGGCTGATACCGGTGCTCATACTGGTTCGTCTGGTAGGCTGGAGAAGGCGAAAGGCTAAGCTGAAAAGATTGGGCGATACGGAACTGCTCAAGCAGTTGATGCCCGACATATCCAAATACCGTCCTACGGTGAAGTTTGTGCTGATGCTTGCTGCCTTGGCACTCGTCATCGTGATGGTGGCTCGCCCTCAGATGGGAAGCAAGATTTCTCACGACAAGCGTAATGGCATCGAGACGATGATCTGTCTCGATATCTCCAATTCCATGCTTGCCGAGGATGTGGCTCCTTCCCGTCTCGACAAGAGCAAGATGCTGATAGAGAATCTGGTAGATAACTTCAGCAACGACAAGATCGGACTGATTGTCTTTGCAGGCGATGCCTTCGTGCAGTTGCCTATCACCAGTGATTATGTATCGGCAAAGATGTTCCTGCAGAATATCACACCGGGGCTGATCCAGACTCAGGGTACCAATATCGGCGATGCCATCTCGCTTGCCACCAAGAGTTTTACCCAGCAGGACAATGTGGGTAGAGCCATCATCGTGATTACCGATGGTGAGAACCATGAGGATGGTGCCAAGGAGGCAGCCGAGATTGCCCAGAAGAAGGGTATCAATGTGTTTATCCTCGGTATCGGTAATACCAAGGGTGCTCCTATCCCGATGGGCGATGGCTCTTATCTGAAGGATCACGCAGGCAATACCGTGATGACTGCCCTCAACGAGCAGATGTGCCGCGAACTGGCGCAGGCTGGCAAGGGTCAGTATATCCATGTGGATAATACGAGTGATGCAGAAAAGGCATTGAATGATGACCTTACCAAGTTGCAGAAGGGAGATATGACCAGCGTGATATACAGTGCCTACGATGAACAGTTTCAGGCTGTGGGCATTCTCATCATCCTCCTGCTCATCATCGAGGTCTGCATGCTGGAAGTAAAGAATCCGTTGCTCAGGAACATCAAGTTCTTCAAAAGGGATTCCTTGAAGCTGCCGAAATAATCGGGGCTGAAAGTCAGGCCTGTCACCTATTCGCCCTGAACGGTTGTTTTCCGGTTTCGTTTCCTGAGTCGCCCTGAAAGGTCGTTTTTCGGTTTCGTTTCCCCAATCGCCCTGAAAGGGCAGAAGCTCTTAGCCCAGGGTATCGCCCTGGGTAATACGAGTAGTAGCAAGGCACCCTGAAAGGGCAAAAGCTTTAAAATATAGATGTAAAAATGAAGTATATACATTATATAATAGTAACTGTGGCAATGCTGCTGGTGGGTACGGCACAAGTCGGAGCCCAGACTGATCGCAATCTGATCCGTCAGGGCAATCGTGCCTTCAAATCCCAGAAATGGGCAGTGGCAGAAACCCAATATCGCAAGGCTATCTCCAAGAATCAGAAGAATCCACAGGCGATATACAATCTTGGTTGTGCGCTCATGGCGCAGCAGAAAGACTCCATGGCGATACAGCAGTTTACCAATGCTGCCCAGTTGGAAACCAACCGCCTCCGCCGTGCAGCCAGCTATCACAACATGGGCGTGATCATGCAGAACCATCGTGAATATGCCCAGGCCATCGAATACTACAAGATGGCGCTGAGATGCAATCCACAGGACAATGAGACCCGTTATAATCTTGCCCTCTGCAAGAAGTTGCTCAAGAACAATCCGCAGAACAAGGATAAGAACAAGAACAACAAGGATAAGAACAAGGACAAGAACAAGAAAGATCAGAATAAGGACAAGAACAAAGACAACAAGGATAAAAACGACGATAAGAATAATAAGAACGACAAGAACAAGAATAAGAATAACAAGAATAATCAAAACCAAAACCAGCCGAACCAGGACAAGATGAGCCGCGAGAATGCCGAGCAGCTCCTGAATGCCGCCGTTCAGCAGGAGCAAGCCACCAAGCGCAAGTTGCAGAAGGCGATGAGCCAGCCACGCAGAAAGGCTTACGACAAGAATTGGTAAAAGATTAGATGAGATAAATACGATTTTAAATTAAAATACGATTTATAGATATAAATACGGTTTATATATAATATTTAGCTATTATTTAAGATACGATATGAAAAGAATAGGTTGGTATTTGATATTGCTGATATGCTTGTTAGGCTACCAGGTGCATGCGGTGGCCCAGCATATCTCCGTGTCGGCTCCATCGCACGTAGCGGCTGGAGAAAACTTCCGTGTCGCCTATACCATCAACACCCGTGATGTAGAGGAATTCAGAATGGGTGCAGTGCAGGATGGACTCGAAGTCATCGCAGGCCCTTACACATCCTCGCAATCCAGTTATCAGATGATTAACGGACATACTTCGTCCTCTTCATCTGTAACCATCACCTACACCCTTTATGCGGCAAAGAATGGTACCTTCAACATTGGTGCTTCCCACGCTGTCGTGGGGGGTAGGAGCCTGGCTTCTCACGCCGTGAGGATTACGGTGTCGGGTCACGCCCAGCATACCAACGGCGCTCCTAGCATGCACGGACAGAATAGCTACGACCAACCTCGTATGCGTACCGCAGGCTCTGCCATCTCGGGCAGCGACCTCTTCATCAAGGTGTCTGCCAACAAGAAGAGAGTACACGAGCAGGAACCTATCCTGCTTACCTATAAGGTATATACACAGGTGGAACTCACCCAGCTGGAAGGAAAGATGCCAGACCTGAAGGGATTCCACAACCAGGAAGTGCCTCTGCCACAGCAGAAGACCTTTCATACCGAAATGGTGAACGGCCGTCCTTACAAGTGTGTCACCTGGAGCCAGTATGTGATGTATCCTCAGATGACCGGTAAGCTGGAGATTCCTTCCATCACCTTCAAGGGCATCGTGGTACAGCAGAACCGCAATGTCGATCCTATGGAGGCCTTCTTCAATGGCGGATCCGGATATGTAGAGGTAAAGAAGGACATCAAGGCTCCGGGTATCACCCTGCAGGTAGATCCGTTGCCACAGCGCCCTGCCAACTTCTCGGGTGGAGTAGGAAAGTTCAATATCTCTGCCTTCCCTGACAAGAAGGAAATCAAGGCAGGCGAACCGATCACGCTCCGTGTGATTGTGGGAGGTATTGGAAATCTCAAGTTGCTTAAGCAGCCAGTAGTGAATTTCCCGAAGGATTTCGACAAGTATGATGCCAAGGTAACAGATAAGACCCGACTCACTGCCAATGGAGTGGAGGGTAATATGATATACGATTTCCTGGCAGTGCCTCGCAATCAGGGCAGCTATACCATTCCTGCCGTGGAGTTCACCTATTATGATACCAGCAAGAATGCGTATAAGACCATCAAGACCCAACCTTTCACTCTGAACGTGGAGAAGGGAGATGGATCAACATCCGAGTCGGCTGACTATACCAGCAAGGACAAGGATATCCATACCATCAAGTTGGGCAAGACCTCTCAGCATCAGGCAGATGATATGTTTTTCGGAAGCTTCGGCTACTGGATCTGTCTGCTCATTCCGCTCATCGCCTTCTTCGTGCTGCTGGTGGTATTCCACCGCAGAGCCATCGAGAATGCCGACATCGTGAAGAAGCGCTCCAACAAGGCGGGCAAGATTGCCACCAAGCGTCTGCGCATGGCCAACAAGTTGATGCTGCAGGGCAAGCAGGGCGAGTTCTATGATGAGGTGATGCGTGCCCTCTGGGGATATATGAGCTACAAGCTGAACATGCCGGTAGAGCAGCTCTCTCGTGAGAATATCCGTGAGAAACTCTTCGCCCACGATGTGGACGATGTTACAATACAGAAGTTTACTTCCGCTCTCGATGAGTGCGAGTTCGAGCGTTATGCTCCAGGCGATCCTGCCGGCAATATGAACCGTACCTTCGAATCAGCAATGACAGCGATTATGGAAATTGAAAATGCAATCAATGCGGCTCGCAAGACCGCCAAGAAGCATCCTGTCGGATATTCCTTCGTATGGCTGCTCCTGGCGATGCTGGGTTTCGGCGCTTCTCCGGTATCGGCAATTACCAAGAATAATGCCGATACGGAATACCAGAAGGGCAACTACCAGCAGGCTATCCGCGACTACGAAGAGCTGCTCAAGAATGGTGCCTCTGCCGAGATTTACTACAATCTCGGCAATGCCTACTATCGTACAGACAATATCACCAAGGCGGTGCTCAACTATGAACGTGCCCGTCTGCTCTCGCCTGGAGATGAGGACATCAACTTCAATCTCCAGTTTGCACGCAGCAAGACCATCGACAAGATTACCCCGGTAAGCGAAATGTTCTTCGTTACCTGGTATAAGGCGCTGGTCAACTTCACGAGTGTAGATAACTGGGCGAAGACTGGCATCATCTCCATCATCATGGCGCTGCTGCTCGTGCTGCTTTATCTCTTCGGTCCGCACATCCTGATGCGCAAAATCGGTTTCTTTGGCGGTATCGGCTTCTTCCTCGTCTTCCTGCTGAGTAATCTCTTTGCCTATCAGCAGAAGCAGGCGCTCGACAACCGCAAGGGGGCCATCATCATCTCACCTTCCGTGAACATCAAGAAGACGCCTGCCAAGACCAGTACCGATCAGTTTGTACTCCACGAGGGTACCCGTGTAGATATCATCGACAAGGGTATGACCGACTGGCGCGGCATCCGCGTAGGCGATGGAAGAGAAGGATGGATCGAGACTAAGCACCTCGAGGAAATCTAGGAGAATGAAGTGGATGGAGCGTCAGACACTGATATCATTCTACATTCAACATTAAATATAAAACAATAAGTAAATGGATTTTAGTTCGATACAAGATATTGATTTTCAGATACTGCAGTGGTTCAACGGCAGTAACAATGTGATTCTCGACCAGTTGGTGATGGCACTTACTTCGGGTTTCACCTGGATACCGCTCTATCTTGTACTCTTTATCATCGTGATGCGCAATAATGAGACAGTCGGGCAGATTGGTCTTATTGTAGGCTGCGCATTCCTGTGCATCCTTTTTGCCGATGGCATTGCCGAGGGAATCATCAAACCGCTTGCGGCCAGATGGCGACCTTCCAACGATCCGCTGGTAAAATATTCCGTACAGATAGTGGATAATCTTCGTCTGAAGGACTACAGTTTCTGTTCGGCGCATGCAGCCAATACCATGGCGATAGCCGTGTTCTTCTCGCTGCTTGTAAGGAGCAGGATGCTCACCTTCACCCTGGTAGCATGGTCGCTGGTGAACTGCTGGACCCGCCTCTATCTGGGCGTTCATTATCCGCTGGACATCGTTTGCGGCATGCTGCTGGGCATGGTGGTTGGTACGCTGGTATATCTTTTCTTCCATCGTATGTACCGACGTATGTCACCGGAAATCAAGTATGTTTCGAATCAATATACCAGTACGGGATATGATTGCGATGACATCGATATGATTATGACCGTTCTGATGCTCACTCTCGTATATGTCATCCTGCGTGCCGTCGTTCTGATGACGGGGCTGTAATCAGGCAGTGAGCCTTCTTGGGGACATCACTATTTTCAAAAATAAAAAGTTCAATTTTCAAAGAAAGTAATGGATACAAAACATATTAAGATAAGTGATTATAATTACGATTTGCCAGATGAGCGCATCGCCAAGTTTCCTATCTCACAGCGCGACCACAGTAAACTGCTGGTCTATAAGCATGGCGAGGTAAGCGATGATGTATTCTTCCATCTTCCCGACTATCTGCCAAAGGGTGCCATGATGGTATTCAATAATACCAAGGTAATCCAGGCGCGCATGCATTTCCGCAAGGAGACGGGAGCACTCATCGAGGTGTTCCTGATGGAGCCCGCTGCACCTACCGACTATGAGCTGATGTTCCAGACTTCGGGTCACTGCTCATGGCTCTGTATGATTGGTAACCTGAAGAAATGGAAAGAGGGAAGCCTGAAGCGCGACTTCGAGATCAAGGGTCATCAGCTTACCCTCTCTGCTACCATGCGCCGTGGAGATGCGCTCAGCACAGAGGCGGCTGAAATGGTGGCTAAAGGTGGCGGCACCAACTACTGGGTGGATTTCGACTGGGACAACGAGCATGTTTCCTTTGCCGAGATTCTTGAAGCAGTGGGAGAGTTGCCTATCCCTCCTTATCTGAACCGCAAGACAGAAGAAAGTGACAAGACCACTTATCAGACCGTATATTCCAAGATCAAGGGTAGTGTGGCTGCCCCAACAGCCGGTCTGCATTTCACCGATGCGGTGCTCCAGGACCTGGATGCGCATGGCATCGACCGTGAAGAGGTAACCCTTCATGTAGGAGCGGGAACCTTCAAGCCGGTGAAGAGTCTTGAGATAGAAGGTCATCAGATGCATACCGAATATATCGTGGTTCATCGTCGCAGTCTGGAAAAGCTCATCAAGCACGAGTGTCAGGTCATTGCCGTGGGAACCACCAGTGTGCGCACCATCGAGAGTCTCTACTATATGGGTGTGCATCTCATCAAGCATCCTGAGGCAAGTGAAGAGGACCTGCATGTAAAACAGTGGGATCCATACGAGCTGTCGGCAGATGGCAATCTGGTGGATGACATCACTCCGGTGCAGGCTATCCAGGCAATCGTCGATTATCTCGACCGCAACGGATTGGAAGCCCTTCATTCCAGCACGCAGATTATCATCGCTCCAGGTTATACCTATAAGATTGTGAAGATGCTGGT
>JAIINY010000285.1:0-3797 GCA_022741625.1 Prevotella sp.
CCCTGTCAAGTGGCTTGATTACAGAATCCAAGGCTGCCGTCTTACTCAACAAAACGACAGAGGAAGTATTAAATAATTTCGTTCTTGCCTAATGGAAATAGTAATCAGCGATACCAATATATTCATAGACTTATGGAATATTGGACTTTTGAAACGATTCTGTGAGCTTCCTTTGTCTATCCACACCACCGACTTTATATCGGCGAGCTAAAGACACAAGGTGTTAAAGATGCGATTGCCCAATTACATCAAGAAGGAAAAATCACAATCAAAACTTTCAAAAGCAATGAGTATGCAGAGATTATGTCACTTCAAGACAAGAATCTCTCATTCCAAGACTGCACTGTCTTGTATTACGCATTGAATGGTGATTATAAACTCTTGACTGGCGACCGCAACCTTCGAGTGATAGCAGAACGGCATGGGCTTCAAGTTTCAGGAATAATCTATGTGATGGACGAACTTCTTCACCATGATATCCTATCGAAAGAAGAATATATAACCAAGCTTAAAGCCTTGCTGGAGTCCAACCATTGCCTTCCGACAAAGGAGATTATGAAACGAATCGAGGATTCTCTTTGATAATGTTATGATAACAGACATTGAAAGTGCAACCTTTGAAATTTAAGCGTTATGATACAGAACAAATTATTCCGTGATTGCCTCGCTGCGATACCAGCCGAGCAAAAGGCAGAGTTTGATTTGTCTTTCGGTATTGCCGAGCGCATTAGTGAGATTCTGAAAGCCAAAGGACTCACCCAAAAGGATTTTGCCCGCTTACTCAACAAGCGAGACTCAGAAATCTCAAAATGGCTAACAGGCAGGCATAACTTCACGACTCAAACCATTGCTCGCATCGAAACAGCTTTAGGAAGTAAGCTCATCAGCATAGCCCATTGATAGGGCTATGCCAATAAGCATATTCTAAAACACCAAGAAATTCACAATAAATCAACAAAATTCCCCGAATATAAGTTGTAAACTATAAACTGTTCACTATAAACTATTAACAGTAAACTATAAATTGTAAACTTCCCTCCCCCGGCGATCCCATTCCGTCAAAGGCGAGATACAGACTGGCAGTCAGCTCCAGACGGGCAGAGCTTCATCAAAAGCCCTGCCAATCTTAAAGTATATAATTAAAAATTAAAATCTTATCCTTTTGTGTTTTCCAGATATTAGGCAATTAAAGTGTATATCCGCATCCGATCCGTGTTGAAATTTAATCTATTTTGTAATTTCATGATAAGGGTCGAAGAAGAGAGGATAAATTACACCATACACCCCTTGCATAAAGTATATTCTGGGCGAACGAACACCACTTTCTCTTGAAGCCATTTGCTTCTTATCCGTATATAGTCCAAAATGAAAGATGATTGGCTGTCCTTCAGTTATACCAAGTTCCAATTTATCCAAAGCCGACTTCAAAGGCTTGTGTAAAGCAGAATGCCTACGTAAGCGAAAGTCATCATCCATCAAAAGTTCATCAATGGTTCGACCAGAAATATATTTCATACAGTCAAAATACTCAAAGGTATCTTTTTCAGAGAAATTCTGATTAAAACCATATTCTGTATCTCCCATATCAACAAATTCATAGCTGATGCGAATCGGTAACTGACAAGAATTCCTGACGTCATCATTACTGATGACATTCCAAGGTTCTACAGATAAATCATCTCGCAACTGTTCGATGTCATCATCAAAAATCTCTATACTCATGCCGTTACCATACTTTTTCTGCGTTCTACATTCTTGGCATGACGCTCAGCATAATAGCTATACATCGTGTCCAATGACAGAGGATTTACCGAGCGTTCAAAAGGTTTCAGCCCCTCGCGTTTCTCACACCAAGGCAATTCAGAGTGAGTCAAGAATATGAGGTAATTCTGTGATTTGCTACCATATTTCAGTACTATCTGTTCCAACAATTGGATTTCATCATCGCCAAGCCCTAATTGCTTAGTAACCTCACCAAGAGCTTCATCCATAACATCCTCAGTTGTTTCAAAATCTGCTGGCGTAAGATGCTCACACATGTTTCTATTCTTCCACATATTATATATAGTAGGGTAAACCGGACCATTTACCCATGCTTGAGGAACATCTGCAAACAGTTGTCTCTGGCGACCAAAGAACACCATACTCCAAGCTTGCGCATAATAAAGCAACTTTTGGAGTTTCAAGGGGCTAACAGTCATCTGCTTCGTCAACAAAGATAAAGCAATATAACGAGCCACCATTTTTATATCATATATATTTTCTTTCATATTTTTGCATTTTATGTTTGTTACCGCAAAATTACGCTTTTTCTTCGAAACCACCAAGAATATCAAAAGAAATCTGCAACTCATCAGCCAATTATTCCCAAATTAACAGCAAACTACCAATTGTAAATTATAAATTGTAAACTTCCCACCCCCGGCGGTCCCATCCCGCACAACCATGGCGTAGACCGCTTTGGTCCGCCAACCTTAGAGCGAAGCGGTTACGAGCACCAGAGGGCGGTTACATCCCCGCTTCCTGAGGAAGAGGGGCTTGGGGAGAAAGTGGAGCTCTCCTTGCAGGAGAGACGGAGAGGTAGAAAATTCAGCACTGTAGGGCGGTTACATCCTCTCGTCCCTGAGGGTTTCTGTCCCCCGCTAACGGGGGAACCGAAGGGGGTGTAAAGACCATTGAAGGTAGATTTTCAAAAATCCTCCTTTTATCTAATGAGGAACGTGGCGATTCGAAAGTGCATACGTTCCAATCCCCCCATAACATACCAGCGGTATGAGAAAGGCAATCGCCATACTGCCCGCAGTATCCGCAATATACCCCATGATTACTGGAGCAACCGCACCACCCACTATCGTCATGATAAGCAATGAAGAAGCAAGCTTGGTCTTTGTACCCGCATCCCTCAATGCCAACGAGAATATCGTCGGAAACATGATACTCTCTCCCAGATACAGGGCGAAGAACGCAATGAGCGATAAGGTGCTGCTACATACCACCACAATCAATGTGGCAATAAAGGTGAGGATGGCACAGGCCAGCAGCACCAGCCTTGGCTGGACATAATTCATGATGACACCACCAGCCAACCTGCCGATAAAGAACAGACCCATTCCGCCAAAGGCGAGATACAGACTGGCAGTCTGCTTCTCTATATGAATACTCTCCTCAGCATAGTTGATGAAGAAACTGTTCACACCCGTCTGGGCAGCCACATAGAGAAACAAGGTCAGCATACCAAAACCGAATGCCATCACTCGCATCGGCTTCTCCTCCACCTTCTCGTTCGTATCCGCCTCATGCGCTCTCCTTGGGTCTGGCAACTTGATTCTTGACAGGACCATTGCCACAGCAAGCACGAAGATACCCACCAGGGCATAAGGAATGGCAATGTTGACACCCGAGAACAGAAGCTGTCCGCCAACCAGCGGTCCCACAATCCAGCCGATACCATTAAGCGACTGCGACAGGTTGATTCTGCTCTCCGCCTTGTCAGGATGTCCCAGTACCGTAGCATAAGGATTCGCACTCGTTTCCAGACAGGTCAGTCCGCATCCTATCACAAACAGCGACAGAACGAAGAAGTAGAAACTGTTGTTCCTGCTTCCCGGTATGAACATCAGGGCACCGATACCGAAGAGAACCAGTCCTGTTATCACTCCCCTCCTGTAGCCCCACTTCCGGATAATCCATCCGGCAGGCAGCGCCATCAGAAAGTAGGCACCAGAGATGATACCATCGTGACGCTCCGGATTGTTCTCAAAGCAGAATACCAGTCGGGCGAGCATCTCCGGATCCAT
>JAIINY010000015.1:0-20738 GCA_022741625.1 Prevotella sp.
AACGTTTACCATGCCGCAATGGTGGAATTGGTAGACACGAGGGACTTAAAATCCCTTGGCCAGTAATGGCTGTGCGGGTTCGAGTCCCGCTCGCGGCACCTTAAAGTTTTTCCTTATGAAAAAATTTGCTTACATCCTCATTTTATTCATTACGCTGGTCTTAACATCATGTGGTGTTAGCGGTGGGCATTTCAAGTTTGAAGGCAAATTTCTCAACATGAATCAAGGCGAGTTTTATGTATACAGTCCTGACGGGGGCTTCGAAGGCGTTGACACCATCAAGGTAGAAGGCGGTCGTTTTACTTTCGAAACCGAATGTAAGGAAGATTTTACCATTATGCTTGTTTTCCCTAATTTCTCTGAGCAGCCTATCTTCGCAAAATCGGGCAAATCAGTAGAAATCAAGGCAGATGCTTCGCACCTTAAGGAAATGGAGGTAAGCGGAACCAAGGATAACGAACTGATGACAAAATTCCGCCAGAACATCCTGAAAGATACGCCACCTGAGGCTAAAAAGCATGCAGAAGACTTCGTCAGAGAACATCCGAATTCTGTGTGCAGCATCTATCTGATTAAAAAATACTTCATCACTTCTACACAACCTGATTACCGCAAGGCGCTCTCACTCATCAATATCGTAGAGAAGGAACAGCCTAAAAACGGACAGTTGGCTAAGATGAAGCAGTTGGCAGAAACCATGAAGAATGTAGGCACCGGTGCAACCCTGCCTTCATTTACAGCATACGATATCAACGGAAAACTCGTTTCTAGTACAGAAATGAGCAGCGCTCCGGTTGCCGTAATCTACACCTGGGCTACCTATAACTATGACAGCCAGGACATGCAGCGCGAACTGAAGAGCCGTCAGAAAAAATCGAACGGCAAGCTTAAGCTGATGGCTTTCTGTCTGGATGCCAGCAAGAGCGAATGCAAGAACAACATCAAGCGCGACTCTATCACATGCCCTATCATCTGCAACGGCGAAATGCTGGAAGACAAGACCTTGAAGAAGTTGGGATTGGAAAACCTTCCTGACAACATCATACTTCAAAATGGTAAAATCATCGCCCGAGGCATGAAAAAGCAAGAGCTTTACAATAAGCTCGACCAACTGCTAAAATAAATACTTTCGAGCTAGTCAAGAACCCATAAAAAGCACGCCTATATGTTAGTAAAGACATATTGTGCAGCAGTTAACGGACTAGAAGTAACTACTGTAACCGTAGAAGTAAGCCTCAACAGAGGCGTCATGTACCACCTCACAGGCTTAGGCGACGAGGCGGTCAAGGAGAGCCGTAACCGAATTTCAGCAGCTCTCCAGTATAGCGGCTTCAAATTTCCGATAGCCGACATCACTATCAATCTGGCTCCAGCTGATCTCCGGAAAGAGGGCAGCAGTTTCGACTTGCCGCTTGCAATCGGACTTCTAGGCGCCAACAACAACATTCCCGAAGATCATCTGAAAGAGTACATGATGGTAGGCGAGTTGAGCCTTGACGGTACGCTCCAGCCTATCAAAGGTGCCCTGCCGATAGCTATCAGAGCCAGAGCAGAGCACTTTAAGGGACTGATTGTGCCGGAACAGAACGCTCGGGAAGCGGCAGTCGTAAACAACCTTGAGGTTTACGGCATGAAAACGCTTTTCGAAGTCATACAATTCATGAGCGACAGAAGCAATCCTTCTCCTACAATCGTTGACACCCGCAAGGAATTTTACGAAAACCAGACACATTGTGAATACGATTATGCCGATGTTCGCGGTCAGGAGAACGTGAAAAGAGCGCTCGAAGTGGCTGCGGCTGGTGGACACAACCTGATTATGGTAGGTCCTCCAGGTTCCGGAAAGTCGATGATGGCAAAACGTTTACCGTCCATCCTCCCCCCTCTCACGCTCTCTGAGAGTCTGGAAACAACACAGATTCACTCCATTGCAGGCAAACTGGGCAAGAATGTATCACTCATTTCCCAACGCCCGTTCCGGTCTCCTCACCATACCATCTCTCAAGTGGCTCTGGTAGGCGGTGGAACATCGCCACAACCGGGAGAAATATCGCTCGCCCATAATGGCGTTCTGTTCTGCGATGAACTTCCGGAGTTCAATAAAACCACTCTGGAAGTACTCCGCCAGCCATTGGAAGACCGCCACATCAACATCAGCAGAGCGAAATATTCTACAGATTACCCATGTTCATTCATGTTTGTGGCAAGTATGAACCCTTGTCCATGCGGATATTATGGTGATCCGACACATCGTTGTGTCTGCACACCAGGCCAGATTCAAAGATACATGAACAAGATTTCGGGTCCGTTACTCGACCGCATCGACATCCAATGCGAAATCAGTCCCGTTCCATTCCAGGACATATCGAAGGCAGCACCAGGTGAGCCAAGTGCCAAGATCAGAGAAAGAGTCATCAAGGCAAGAGAAGTTCAAGCCGAAAGATTCAAAGATTATAAAGGCATCCATTGCAACGCCCAGATGACCGAAAGAATGATTCATCAGTTTGCCGAACCCGACGAACAAGGTATCGAACTGCTCCGAATGGCAATGGAGAAGCTTTCTTTGTCAGCCAGAGCCTATAACAGAATACTGAAAGTGGCACGAACCATTGCTGATTTGGCAGGAAGTGAACAGATTAAGCCTGACCATATAGCAGAAGCCGTGGGATACAGAACCCTCGACAGAGGCGATTGGGCAGAAAGAGGACATTTATAATCATAAAGAAGATATATGTAAAAGGATAAAAATCCGTTTTTTCCTATCATTCGCTCTAAAAAGTTGGATTTATAAAGGGGAAAAGGGAGAAAAATAGAAGAATAGCCATTTTAAAATAGTTACAAATCTGTTTTAGAATGGCTATTTTCTTTTGTCATTACGAAAATATTACCCCATAAAGACAAAAGTACCACAAAAAACAGACAAAAACGAATAGCAAAATCGTCTAAGACGGGGTAATTTCTATTCCATAAGGTGTAATAATTGATTTTAATTAGCTTTTAAATTTACAAAAATCACTAATTCTAACAAAAATTACCCCATATAGGATGAAAAAATGCATTACCTTTGCAAACGTAAAAAGAAAGCTAGCACAACGCTAGTTTAATTATTAACAACAAAACTATTAAGATTATGGATTGCATTTTTAAAATTACAAACGCAGTAAAGAAGATTGGTTTCGTAATTCTTCTTGCAGAGTTGGCCGTTATCGCCTATATGAACGTAATGTAAGAAATCTCTCTATAGATAAAAATATATAAGGAAGAAGTTTTCTACATACTAAGGTAATTAGATGGTAAAAGATCAACAACATAAGTTGTCAGAACGAATAAGTTTGTAGAAAAAGTAAATGATAATATAATTAGGTACAGTCCTATCAGGGAGGAGTCTGATGGAAATGTACAAGATGGGAGGCTCTTGCAGAGATGCGAAGGGCCTTTTTCGTATCCTGCCCTACGCTATCCTTACTATAAAAACACTAAAGAACCCAGCTTTTTACACCTTATTATATATATAAGTAAGAAAAAGCGACGATAATTCTTTCTTATCTCCAACATTTTTTGTAATTTTGCAGCCAAATAACAAAAATATATTAGCTAATATGGAACAAAAGAACTTTAAACGTACTACCGTGACTGCGGCTTTGCCTTATGCCAACGGTGGTGTGCACATCGGTCACCTGGCAGGTGTATACGTGCCAGCCGATATCTATGTTCGCTACCTCCGTCTCAAGAAGCAGGATGTTGTCTTCATCGGCGGTAGCGATGAGCATGGTGTACCTGTTACTATCCGTGCCAAGAAAGAAGGAATTACCGTTCAGGAGGTGGTTGACCGCTATCATAACCTCATCAAAAAGAGTTTCGAGGACTTCGGTATCTCTTTTGATATTTACAGCCGTACCACTTCGCCTACTCACAATAAGTTTGCTTCAGACTTCTTCCGCACACTCTATGACAAGGGCGTATTGGAAGAAAAGGTAGAGGAGCAGTTCTGCGACGAGGTAACAGGCGAATTTCTTACCGACCGTAATATCGTAGGTACTTGTCCTCGCTGTGGTGCAGAGGGTGCTTATGGCGACCAATGCGAGAAATGTGGTGCTACCCTCTCTCCTGAAGAGCTCATCAACCCTACCAACAAGAACAACCCTGGTCATGGTCTCGTAAAGAAGCCTACCAAGAACTGGTATCTTCCATTGAACAAGTATCAGGATTGGTTGAAGAAGTGGATTCTGGAAGGCCACAAAGAGTGGCGTACCAATGTTTACGGCCAATGCAAGAGCTGGTTAGACATGGATCTTCAGCCACGAGCCATGACCCGCGACTTGGATTGGGGTATTCCTGTTCCAGTAGAGGGTGCAGAAGGAAAGGTGCTCTACGTTTGGTTCGATGCACCTATCGGCTACATCTCAAACACCAAGGAGCTTTGCGATGCTCATCCAGAAAAGTGGGGAACATGGCAGAAGTGGTGGCAGGATCCTGAAACACGTCTTGTTCACTTCATCGGTAAAGACAATATCGTGTTCCACTGCATCATCTTCCCTACCATGCTGAAGGCTCACGGCGACTATATCTTGCCAGACAACGTACCAGCCAACGAGTTCCTGAACCTGGAGGATGATAAGATTTCAACATCCCGCAACTGGGCTGTATGGTTGCACGAGTATCTCGTAGATTTGCCAGGCAAGCAGGATGTATTGCGTTATGTATTGACAGCCAATGCGCCTGAGACCAAGGACAACAACTTTACCTGGAAGGATTTCCAGGAGCGCAATAACTCTGAGTTGGTTGCCGTTTATGGTAACTTCGTAAACCGTGCTCTCCAGCTCACCAAGAAGTACTGGGGCGGCGTGGTTCCTACCTGCGGCGAATTGCAGGAGGTTGACCAGAAGGCTATCGCTGAATTCAAGGATGTCAAGGAGAAGGTTGAACAGTATCTCGACGTATTCAAGTTCCGTGAGGCTCAGAAGGAGGCTATGAATCTGGCACGCATCGGTAACAAGTACATCACAGAGTGCGAGCCTTGGAAGGTTTGGAAGACCGATCCTAAGCGTGTGGAAACCATCTTGAACATCTCCCTCCAGCTGGTTGCCAACCTTGCCATCGCCTTTGAGCCATTCCTGCCATTCTCATCAGAGAAACTCCGCAAGATGATCAATATGCCTACCTTCGAGTGGACTCAGTTGGGCAGTACAGACCTCCTCAAGCCTGGTACACAGCTTGGTGAGCCAGAATTGCTCTTCGAGAAGATTGAGGATGAGGTGATCGAGAAGCAGCTCCAGAAGCTCGCTGACACCAAGAAGGCTAACGAGGAAGCTTCTTACAAGGCTGCCCCTATCAAGCCAGAGGTTAGCTTCGATGATTTCGAAAAGCTCGACATCCGCGTAGGTCACATTCTGAACTGCGAGAAGGTGAAGAAGTCTAAGAAGCTCCTGAAGTTCACCATCGATGATGGCTCAGGCGTAGAGCGTACTATCTGTTCAGGTATTGCTGCATACTATGAGCCAGAGCAGCTGATCGGCAAGGATGTACTCTTCGTTGCCAACTTTGCTCCTCGCAAGATGATGGGTATTGAGAGTCAGGGTATGATTCTCTCTGCCGTTAACTTCGATGGCTCACTCAATGTTACCTCTCTCTTGGGTCAGGTAAAGCCAGGAAGCCAGGTAGGATAATCGTTTCGAAAAAAGCTCTATATCTTCAATACTGAGGATATAGAGCTTTTTCTTTTCAGCTAAAGGAGTAAAAGTGGTATAATCAACTAAAGGGCAAAGCGATAGCCTACCGTAAAGGTGAAGACCTTGTTCTTGGAATCTCCGCCATCTACCTTATTCACCTTGGTCAAGCCGATGTGATAGCGAGCATCCAAAATCACATTCATATACTCATACGATAAACCTACAGGAATAGATACATTCACCTTCTTGGCTGCGTATGTGCTTTCCACATCCCGGCTATCCTTGTAAAGAGTTGAACCCGTCTTACTATCCTTCTCCAAGTCAGTTTCTTCCGACAGCATCTTGCCATCTCCACACAAGAACCCCACCTGTGCACCAGCCATAATGGCAAACTGAGGAGCCACGTATGCCTTCAGCATCAAAGGCACCTGAACATAGTCAAAATTCAGGCGATGATCCTTCACACCCGTATATTTCTTGATTCCATTATTACCCGTATCCCCATTCACTGCCATCTCATAATCACCCCAGCGGGCACCCAGACGGGCATAATAAGCACCCAGAGAAACACCCAGATAGTCTGTGGCACGATACTCCACATCGAGTCCACCCATGAATCCCGCCTGACTCTTGGATTTCACCTCCCGGTTGTTTTCCGTTGGCAGATAGATGGAATTATCACTCAGATTAGCAATAGCCACACCTACTCGGGGTATCACCGAGAATTTACCTACAGGATTCTCCCCACCTTGCGCCATTGCCCCCATAGCAGAAAGCAACAGCATCATCACGATAGCAATATTCTTTTTCATATTCATTTTTTGAATTACACCTTATTATATATAGAGAGATAAATTCAATTCTATATATAGATAAACTCAAAAACACGAAGAATATTGCATCCATACTGAATAAGGATTCAATAAAATCAAGTAAATCGCATTAAAAAACAGAAGCAAAAGCTATACAAAACTGCCATTCTGTGACTTTTTTCATCATTTATCCTCAAAAAATAAACAAAAGATAGTAGATTATAGAAAAATTTGTGTAATTTTGCAAACGAAAACAAATGAAGGTTATCAGATTCAGAAACTGCATTTTTATAATAATGTATTTTTATACAACATAGAATATAATAGTATTAATTTAATTACAAGAGAGAGATTCTTATGGAAAAAAGACTCATGATGTTTCTCGCCGGACTGTTTCTCAGTATAGGAATGGCCCTGGCACAAACTCAAGTTACCGGTACTGTTACCGCAGCCGAAGATGGCACTCCTATCATTGGTGCAACTATCAAGGTAGTTGGTACAAAAACGGGGACTGTTACCGATATGAACGGTAATTTCAAGATGGATGTTCCTGCCAATGCAAAGTTGGAAGTGTCCTACATTGGTATGACCACAAAAACCATAAAGGCAGGTAAAAACTTAAACATTGTTTTGGGTGCCGACGAGCGTTCATTGGAAGAAATCGTGATCAGTGTGCCTTATGGTACACGTAAAAAAGCTTCCTTTACAGGTTCTGCAGGTATTGTTGGTGGAGAGAAGATTTCCTCTTCACAGGTTAGTAGTGTATCCAAGGCTTTGCAGGGTACCGTGGCTGGTCTTCAGTCATTCTCTACCAGCGGTCAGCCGGGTGAGGATGCCAGTGTCTATATCCGTGGTGTAGGATCCGTAAATGCCTCAACTACTCCACTTTACGTGGTAGATGGTATTCCATACGATGGTAAGTTGGCAAACATCAACAGCCAGGATATCGCTTCTGTCACCGTTTTGAAGGATGCTGCCGCAGCATCTCTTTATGGTTCTCGTGCTGCCAATGGTGTAATCATGATTACCACCAAGCAGGGACAGGCAGGCGCTGCTCCTTCTATCGAATTGACTGCCAAGTATGGTTTCTCTAGTCGCGCCGTAGCAGATTACAACCAGCTGAGCACCGACGACTACTTCAAGCTGCAGTGGGAAGGTATGCGCAACAGATACATCAACAATGGCAAGACCGAGGCAGAAGCAGCAACTTTGGCTTCAGCAAACACAGTAAAGGCATTGGGTATCAACCCTTACGGTACTGCTTATCCTCAGCCAATCGACCAGAATGGTAATCTGGTAGCCGGCGCTCACACCCTTTGGGATGACAGCTGGGAGGATGCCATGACCCAGAATGCTCACTATACCGATTTGAGCGCTCGCGTTTCCGGTGGTAGCAAGACCTCTAAATATTACATCTCTTTGGGCTACCTGGATGATCAGGGTGCTTATATCTGCTCAGGTTTCAAGCGTTACAATGTACGTACCAACCTGACCTCCGATCTGAAGTCTTGGTTGCAGGTGGGTATGAACCTCTCTGCCTCTCACTCTATCCAGAGTTATCCTAAGCAGAATGATACTCGTACCGACAACGTGGTTTTGTTTGCCCGTCAGTTGCCTTCGTTCTATCCTGTTTATGAGCGTGATCCAGAGACCGGTGCTTATCTCTACGATAACAACGGCAACAAGATTTACGACTATGGTAACTACCGTTCAGGATCATACGCAGGTATGAACCTCGCCCAGTCTATGCTTTACGACAAGCACGACCGCAAGCGTGATGCAGTTACAGCACAAGGTTTCGTTTTGGTGAAGCCGATGGAAGGATTGACTTACAAGATGACGATGAATCTCGACTACAACAGTCTGTTCACTCACGATTATACCAACCCTACCTACGGCAAGCGTCCTATCGGTTCTTCAGCTAAGGGCAATACCCGTACTACAGGTTTCACCATCAACAACGTAGTCAACTATCAGCATACCTTTGCTGAGAAGCACGACATCACCCTGATGGCAGGTCAGGAGTACTACGAGTACAACACCTCTAACTTCAGCGGTGAACGTTCTAATGTGATTGCCGACGGTTACTATGAGCCAGATGCAGCTCCTACACTGGTAGATTTCGGTGGTAATGCCGACCAGTATAAGCTGTTGAGTTTCTTCGGTAACGCCGAATACTCTTATATGAAGAAGTACTATGCATCCGTATCTTTGCGTTCTGATGGTTCTTCACGCTTCCATCCAGATCATCGCTGGGGTACATTCTGGTCATTCGGTGGTTCTTGGCGCATCATCAACGAGAAGTTCATGGAGCCTGCTACCAAGTGGTTGAACAACCTGACTCTCCGTGCCAGCTATGGTGCCCAGGGTAACGACAACGTAGGCTACTATGCTTACCAGGCTCTCTACAGCATCGGCAAGTTTGATGGCGAAGGCACCTTGCATGCATCTCGTCTGGCTACTCCTAACCTGACTTGGGAGACCAACCTGAACACCAACATCGGTGTAGATTTCAGCATATTCGGCGATCGCCTCACCGGTACTGTCGAATACTTCGAGCGTGCTTCCAAGGACCTGCTCTTCAGCCGCAGCCTGGTACCATCATCAGGTTTCTCAAGCATCGACGACAACATCGGTAAGCTGAAGAACTATGGTTGGGAATTCACCCTCAGCGGCACACCAATCCATACCAAGGACTGGATGTGGAAACTCTCTGTCAATGCTACCACTTACAAGAACGAAATTGTACAGCTTCCTACAGAAGTGATGTGGAGCGGCAGCAAAAAATGGGTGAAGGGCGGTTCGCTCTACGACTACTATCTCTATGAGTGGGCAGGCGTAAACCCAGACAATGGTAACCCACAGTGGTACTACTATGACAATGGCGAGAAGAAGGTGACAGAAGATTACAGCAGTCTGACATCAGATGACAAGGTGAAGTCTGGCTCTTCTCTTCCTGATGTAACCGGTGGATTCTCTACTGACATCAGCTGGAAGGGACTCACTCTCTCAGCCCTGTTCTCATACGCTATCGGCGGCAAGCTCTATAATAACGACTATACCGACCTGATGGATGTTGGCGGCTTGAACGGCAGTTCCAAGAGTGTCGAATTAATCAACCGCTGGACTCCAGAGAACAGAAATACCAACGTTCCGAAGATTGTAGATCAGCAGACCAGCTACTTCACCTCATCATCTACCAGATGGTTGGTTGACCGCAGTTATCTCCGTCTGAAGACCGTGACATTGAACTATTCATTGCCACACAGTCTCTTGCAGCCACTGACATTGAAAGATGTCAATGTATTCATTCAGGCAGAGAACCTGTTGACATTCAGCCATCAGCAGGGATTGGATCCAGAACAGCCATTGAACGGTACTGTATCTTACCGCTATCCTGCCATGAAGACCATCTCATTCGGTATCAATGTAAAACTCTAAAATAGAAGTATCAAGATGAATAAATATATAACAAGAATGGGTGTGAGCCTCGCCTTGATGGCAACCACATTGTCTTCATGCGACCTGGATACCACCCCTACCACATCACTCGACTCTGATGCGGCTTTCAAGACTACCACATACGCAGAGAATGTATTGAGAGGTGCCTGGAATTATGCCTTCAATGAAGGACAGTCGTATCAGTCTATTGGCATATTCTCTGTTCTCCTGAGCGATGACTTCATGGGCTCAGACTGTGTAAAGGCTAAGAGCTATGGCTACAGTCAATGCTACAATCTGACCGTAGGCTACGGTCGTGGCCAGCACAACTCCGTACTCTGGGATATATGCTACGATGCCATCAACAACTGCAACAACATCATAGCCAACATCGATAAGGCTTCAGGTAGCGATACCGACAAGAGTCGTATCAAGGGTCAGGCATACGCCACCAGAGGATATATGTATATGATGCTGGCATCACACTTCGCCTTCTCTGTAGAAAAAGATCCTAATGCAGTCTGTGTTCCAATCTACACAGAACCTACAGATATGAACCAGGCTTTGACCGGTAATCCTGCTGCCAGCGTCAAGGAGGTATATGACCAGGCATTGGCAGACTTGAAGAAATCGGTAGAATTGATCCCGGAGAAGTATAATCGCGGTGTGAACACTACAGATTATTACAAGATCAACCATACCGTAGCCATGGGTATCCTTGCCAGAACTGCCCTTTATGCACGTGATTGGCAAACAGCTTACGATTATGCCAGCAAGGTATTGGAGAAGAACTCTTATCTGATGACTGAGGCTGAATACAAGAGCGGCTTCAACAACTGCAACAACGGCGAGTGGCTCTGGGGATATTCTGCAACACAGGATGACAATGATGGTGCCTACACCATGAACTTCAAGGACAAGTCTCTGGATGGTTATGGCAGTCTCTGCGTAGATCCATATTTCGTAGAAAACTATCATGATAACGACTATCGCAAGGATCTGTTCCAGGATTGGGGCTACACCGCACAGGGTGGTAAGGTAGTTCGCCTGCTGAACTCAAAGTTCGCCTTCCAGAATATTGACAATGGAATTACCGATATGGATCTGATGCGTACTTCAGAGATGTATCTCATCAAGGCAGAGGCAGCTTATTATCTCCACCATACCGACGAGGCAAAATCTGTACTCTACACCTTGCAGCAGGCTCGTATGAAAGAGGGCAAGACTGCTCCTGAGATTACTGCAACCGGTGAGGATCTGCTGAAGGCTATCTGGTTGGAGCGTCGTCTGGAACTCTGGGGTGAAGGTTTCGCCATCACTGACATCATCCGCAATCAGCAGTCTATCGAGCGCAAGGAGTTTGAGGGGCCTGTCATCATCAAGGAAGAAGATGAGGAAGGAAACATCACTACCGAAGAAGCTATAGGTACCGGCCACGATGTGCTCAAGTTCAACGATGGTACAGACTTCTGTCCTAACAGCAAGTACTACCTCTACCGTATTCCGCTGAACGAGGAGCTTCAGAACAAGAATCTCTACAAGAATCATGAGAAGTTAGACTTCTATAGATAATACGTTTTAATAAATGAATCTCGTAAAGCTCTATATCCCAGCTCGGATATAGGGCTTTTTTATGGGATGTGGGTTCCTCACTTTTTCCGTAACATTTCCCAGAAATCTCTTGCAGATATGAAAATAAAGTCGTAACTTTGCGCTTGAGAATTTTAAAACAGATGGTTATGAAGTACTTAGATCCTAAGGCAGACCTCACGTTCAAGAAGATATTCGGCAATCATCCCGATCGATTGAAAAACCTTCTGAATACCCTTCAGTCACTCAATGAAAATGAACTGATACAACAGCAACAATATCTGCCGACAACAGAGGAGCTGGAGATTTCTGGTTTCTCGGATGCCGAACTCAGAGCCTACGATAAGTTCTGGGATTCCGTAAGCGTTGAAAGAACCCTCATAGATGACAGTTACCAGAAAGGTAAGGAAGAAGGTATGGAGAAAGGAATTGCTGAAGGCATGGAAAAGGGCATGAAGCAAGGCATGGAAAAGGGCATGAACCTGCGAAGCCTTGAGATTGCCAGGAGGATGCTGGCAAAGGGTATGGATGATGCATCGGTCATGGATATGACGGGACTGACGGCAGAGGAGATAAAGCTGCTGAAAGCGGAGATGGGGGATTTTTAAACAAATAACTTTACAAGTTAAACGCGGCGGGAAAATCTCTTAAGAGAAGCTGTCTTTTTCCTTAAGGAAAAAAATAAAAACCCTTAAGGGAAAATTCTCAATCACTTCTTTCCCCATTTCCCAGACATTTTCGTCTGTTTTTCTCTTTCTTGAATATTGTTTACACGGATATGGTGAGAAGATGGGAGTTGCACGATGAAGGGTCTATACGCCACCTATTCATCGTGGCATATAGACCCTTGTCGTTTTCCATAATAGTACATATCGATGTAGCGAATGTTGACGATGAAAGAATGGTGAATGCGCTTGAACATATTTGGATTCAACTCCGGCTCGATGCCTCCCATAGGACAAGATTGAGTGTAACGCTTTCCATCAACCATGTGGATAATACAGTTGTCTTTCATTGCCTCAATATAGGCAATGTCACTGACTGTAATTCGCTTGCATCCCATACCACAACTAACCAAGAATACATCGGTAGGGGACAAACACTCGTTTGGTACTTTTTATTTTGTAATTAGCCCCTTATAATCAATCATAACTAATTATGACTAACTATATCTAAAACCTTGATTTTCAACACTCTTTGATTTTTAACACATTCCGAGTGCTTTTTGGCAGTTCCCGATTTTCCACATATTTTTGCAGCGTATTTCTACAGTGGAGAATTTGCGGAGCTTTTATTTTGTCATGCCGTGAACATAGTCGACATGGGTTTACAAGTGGTTACAACGGATGACAAATTTGATGCTGATATGCAGAAAGCGTAAGATCGCGGACTCTGTTGACAGAATGGCTTTTGTCAGAAAGGCTGACATAGAGAGAATGTTTGAGAGCAACCCTTACAAACAGCAAACGCCATATTGACGAATTCTTCGGCACAGCCGTTGACCTCAACAGCACCACGGAATGGGTGACTGCCGATGAGGTGGAGACTGCCTTTTCTATGAGCAAGACAGCACTTCGGGCATACACCTATCGCCACAAGATACCTACCAAGCGTGAGTATGGTCGCACCTATTATTCCAAGGAACATCTTGAAGAACTTCGCAGAACCGACTTAATGAGCGATGACAACTATTATACCACCGAACAGGTGCAACAGTTGTATGGTCTTACGAGTGCCAACATCTGCCATATCGTGAAAGTGCATCATATAAACAAGGTGAAAGTCGGAGTTAGTGAAGATACACTTCACGACGTTGTCATTTTATCGAAGATTTGATTTCAAGGGAGAGCTAACTTTTAGCCCTCCTTTGAATAGGTGTTGAAGACTGAGTAGTTACACGAGTCGCCTGGATTTTACTAAAGGACTACTTATCAAGCATAAAGATGACTGAGTAGTTACTTTTAATGAATATATTCCTTAACAGCTGCTATTAATGTTTCAGAATTATCGCAACTAGCAACATAGCATTTTCCATCTTTTGTCTTAACATAGAAGGCATTTGTACTATTATTGACATATGCTTTGTATTTGCCACAATCATTTCCTCTAAATATTCCAATATATCCAAATAGTCCACCTATAGCAAACAGTCTAATATCTTTTGCAATGGGTGTCTTGTGGTTGATTTCTGTAATATGATTTATTGAAATATTTTTTGCCCCACATAACGTATGGAGAATAAGCATATTGTCTCTGAATTCGACAGAGCGAATTTGGTGACAGAAACTATGGATAATAGTTGCACTAACAATCACGAATGCACAACAGATGATGCAAAATTCTCCAGATAACTTTGGGGTATATGATAATTGGTATATCATATACATTAATGCTGCAACTAGGATGACCAAAAATGAAATGGTCGAGATTAACAGCTGTTTTGAATATGAGGATGGATAAATCATAATATTGAAAAATTAAACCAACATGTTTCCTTTTAAGAACTCAGAGATTTGTTTCTCTGAATATTTTGCTAATACTGGTGAGTTTGTCTCTTTAAGGTGGGCAATGACTTGCTTTGTTAAAAAACGCTTTAGCCTGAAACAACTTGGTAACTGTCAATGTCATGATTTAATGCCCACATATTTATAATCATATGCTCAGGATTATTAATTTTGAGCACGTTTGTGGTATTATTGCACACTGAGTCTTTTAGCTCGTTGGAAGGGGTCGAAGCATCCTCTCTATTAGAAAATCCAACCGTTATTGTAACAACAATTGCAATTGCTATAAGCACTGTAACTATACCATAAATAGCTACGCTTCTTGTGCTTAGACTCTCACCGTTAATCTCTAGAGCGATAGCTTCGAATAATTTTTGCTCCTCTTCGTTTTTTACGAGCGAGTTCAGTTGAATAAAATGCATGTCTGGGGATATGGAAATGGTATTGAACAAGTACGAACATCCCTTTTTATCTGGTATGTAAGCCTGTTCTGACGAATTAGTTTTGTCGAATTCTATCCATAAGCTATCTTTCAGTATTATTTTATTTTTGTAAATCGCTTCTTTGATTTCTGGATCTTCTAACAGGTTTTGAGAAGTGAAGTGACTATTGCTTGTTGATTCCACATTTATAGCTACTAAAATGTTCTCTTTTAGCGCAGCTTTGCAAGCATTGATAATGTTTTTGTAAGGAATCCATTTTTGATGTTCATCTCCAGTACTTAAATTGAGTTCAGATAATCCTTTATTGTGTAGTTTAGCTAGAAATGAATGAGCAACTTTTTCATTCGTAGACCAAAAGCCATTACTTACAATTCTGCATGATAACTTTTTCTTGCTAGCATGTTCAATTGCAATAGCTAAATCTCCTTTTAGTAAAGTACATTCGCCGCCAGTGAAAACACATGATTCAACGGACGGAAAATCTTCTACGACTTGATCTATTATAGATAATATTTCTTCTAATTTAAGTCTTTTGTTGTTCTTAGGATTGCATTTAAAACAACAATTATGGCAAGATGCAGTACATTTGTCAGTAGTGACAAATGCTAAGGATTTCGGATTTATATTTATTTTAGATAATTTCATATATAAGTTTTTAAATTACTACTAAAGAAAATGATTTTGTTATAATTTTGCTGCAAATATAGTAAAAATATGGATAAATAGCAAGTTTTATTCTTCTTTTATTTTTCTTTAACAAAAAAAATAGCGTGGTTCAAAATATTCAATGGTTATTCTTTTTTGTTGTCATTAATATAGAATACAAAGTCTAATCCCTAAAAAACTGCAAAAATGATAGCTATATTTGGCAGTTTGGCTCAATATTGCTTTTTTGCATACTTGATATTGCAAGGAATAGCTAAGAATAGCAAATAAATAGTGGATATGCAATAGAAGACACTTACACAGAACAGAGCCAGCATCATATAAAGCCCTTCTTTGATATACAGGCTATGATGAAGACTGGTGCCCACGAAAAAGCCCCCAATGATGGCTGCATAAATACCACTGCACACCAGACGACCGCCCCAAGACTGTCGTCAGCAGCACGGAAGCCGCCCCCATCTGTATGACATATTGTATCGACAGTCCTAGCAGGGCAGCAACGATCATCCATCGAGAACGCTCATACCGCTTGTTCTCCCATCTTACATGCAGATGAGAGAGTGCAACGAAGAAGGCATTGATGAGCATGAATATGAAACATGCAAACAGTAAGAGAAATAATGAATCCATACGCTTCCTATCTTATGTTTACTTGCTTAAATTTCTAATTACTTGCTTTATGAGTATCAAAGTCGTATATTCCAACAGCGTAAGATAACTATTTATATAGTGTAAAGTCTATATATTATGCGCCGTGCATCGTTCGAAGTAAGCACGTGCATCGTTCGATGTGAGAACGTGCATCGTTCGACGCACGTGCTTACTTCGTTCGGTGTGAGTCGCAAAACAAATAGGCAATACACCTCTTTCCCTGCAGGAATGAGCGTATATTGCCTATTATGAATAGATGTGATGATATATAGAGTATCATCCTTTCCTTGTTTTTCTATTATCCGTAGATAACCTTACCATTCTCATCCTCGTAAGGAGCTATATCCTTAGCATACTGGTTCATGGCGCGGAGACTCATACCCATAGACGAGAAACCACCATCGTGGAAGAGGTTCTGCATAGTTACCTTGCGGGTGAAGTCAGAGAACATCATTACGCAATAGTTAGCGCAATCCTCTGCTACTGCATTTCCGAGTGGAGACATCTTGTCAGCAAAGTCCATCATATTCGCGATATCCTTAATACCCTTACCTGCAGTTGTTGCTGTAGGGCTCTGAGAGATGGTATTGATGCGGACATGCTTCTCGCGACCATAGATGTAGCCGAAGCTGCGTGCGATGCTCTCGAGCATGCTCTTGGCATCAGCCATATCGTTGTAACCGAAGAAAGTACGCTGAGAAGCTACGTAAGTGAGAGCTACTACAGAACCCCACTCATTGATAGCATCCAACTTCTTGGCTACCTGCAACATCTTGTGGAAAGAGATAGCAGAAATATCCAAAGTCTTGTTCAAGAAATTGTAGTCGAGATCATCGTATGTACGATGCTTACGAACATTAGGGCTCATAGCAACAGAGTGGAGCACGAAGTCAATCTTGCCACCGAGCTTCTCCTGAGCCTCAGTGAATACCTTTTCCAAATCCTCAACGCTGGTCGCATCCGCTGCGATGATAGGAGCGTTGATCTGTTCAGCGAGCTTATCCAGCGTACCCATACGCAAAGCCATAGCTGTGTTACTGAGTGCGATGGTAGCACCCTCTTCAGCAGCCTTAACGGCTACTTTCCAAGCGATTGATTCCTCATTGAGTGCACCGAAGATGATGCCACGCTTGCCTTTTAACAAATTGTGAGTCATTGTTATCTTAATACTATATGTTTGTAAATCGTGCGCAAAATTACGAAATTTGTGCAATATATGCAAGCTTTTTCGCAAAAAAGTGCTGTTTATACCACCTTTTTTGCGAAAAGTCAAGTAAATCGTGCCTTATTTATCATCAATCCGGATGCGGGCCACCAATGGGAGATGATCGCTGTAACCTCCTAAATACCTTGGCCCCAGGTAGGTGCGATATGGTTTCTTACCGCCATATTTCTCATCATCTTCGAGCAGGAAAGGCAAATCTCCTATTCTGCAGTCATTTTCCTGATGTTGCATCGATTCGCTCAGCAGTATCTGGTCAAGACTGCGCCATTCTCCATGCCACCGGTAAGTGGCCTTTGCCCCATGGCTACCCCGTGCTCCGGCAGATATATTAATAAGGTGGTGCTGATAGAGATATTCCAGTGCGGGAGAGTCGTGATAATCATTGAAGTCTCCTGCCACAATGATCTTTGCCCCACTTTGAAGCGCATAAATGGAATCAACGGCTTCTGCCAACTGGCTCGCCACCTGCAGGCGGTAAGGACGGGATTCACGCTCTCCTCCCCTTCTACTAGGTGCATGTACCACAAACACATGCAGCGTATCACCCGTGATGACACGTCCCGAAACATAGAGAATGTCTCTCGTAGGACGGGTATCCGGCAGACGCTTCACCCGAATAGACCAGGAATGAATCAATGAAAAGGAAAACGGCTGATACATCAAGGCTACATCGATGCCTCGCTCATCGGGCGAATTGGTCATCACATACTCATAACCAGCCGTACGGATGACTGAACGCTTGGTCAGGTCAAACAATACACTGTCGTTTTCCACCTCACAGAGAGCCACCAGGTCGGGAAGCTGCACATCTCCGGAAGCCTCCTCATACCCCAGCCCCACGATCTCCTGCCCCAGCTGGTTCACCTTATGCCAATAGCGGTAGGGAGTCCAGTGATAACTACCTTCAGGCAGGAACTCGACATCATTCTTAAGCGAATCATGCCGTGTATCAAAGAGATTTTCGCAGTTTAATTCCACAAAAGTGAGTAAACTTGATAGGATGAGTGTTAAAAACATAGTCATTTATTTTGTATTGTCAATGTTTTAATGTATCTTTGCAGTCAGTTTTCGAAGGTCCCATAGTTTAACGGATAGAACGGAGGTTTCCTAAACCTTTGATCCGAGTTCGATTCTCGGTGGGACCACGTAAACGATAAAAGGTCGCTCCTATTTAACCAGGAAGCGACCTTTTATCGTTTTATAGTCTTGATGATTCCCTATTTCCATCCGGCATTCACCGGACAGAAACAGAAGAATCTCTTATTGTTTGCGTTTTACTTAACCTCTGCAACAGCAGTCTCTTCAGCTGGCTCCTCCTTGATCTTGCGGCCAAGAACGATGTAAGCCATTGGAGATGCGATGAAGATAGAAGACAAAGTACCGAATACAACACCCAGAATCATTGCGAATGAGAAGCTGCGGATGCTGTCACCACCGAGGATGAAGATACAGAGCAACACAATCAATGTAGATGTTGATGTATTGATGGTACGAGCCAATGTTTCATTGATAGATGCATTGAAGAGCTGCTGACGGTTGCCCTTAGGATGCAACTTCAAGTTCTCACGGATACGGTCGAATACTACCACCTTATCGTTGATAGAGTAACCTACCACGGTCAGGATAGCACCGATGAAGGTCTGGTCAATCTCCAATGAGAATGGAACGAGACCCCACAGGAGTGAGTAGAAACCGACAACTGTCAAGGCATCGAATGCCAACGCAACAGTAGAACCTACAGAGAAGGCTACGTTGCGGAAACGTATCAGGATGTAGAGGAAGATAGCAATCAAGGCGAAGAGCACACTATAGATAGCACCCATCGTGATATCCTTAGCCACAGAAGGACCTACCTTTGTACTACTGATGATAGAACCACCCTGGCGAACGTCTGGGTTCTTGAATGCCTCAACACTCTTCTGAGATACCAGGTTGGCCTTCTTCAAGGCGTTATAGAGGATGGTTTCAGCCTCATCGTCAACAGTTGGACTGTTGCTCTCTATCATATAGTTGGTAGATACACGGATAGTCTTACCGTCTGTACCGATAGCGATAGCGCCAGTAGTTGCCTTGGTGCCGTCTGCATTGACGAATGCATCGCCAAGAACGGTACGAATCTGCTCAGGCTCTACAGGGTTCTCGAACTGTACTACATAGTTACGACCACCGGTGAAGTCGATACTCTTGCTCAAGCCACGAACAAAGAAGCTACCGATGAATACCACAGCAGCAACGATAGCTACGGTGAAGGTAGTCTTATACATAGACATAAACTTGTACTTCTTGCCCTGCATCAGGTTGTGAGAAACAGCAGTATCAAACTTGCAGTGCATCCACTTGTCGTGATTCAACTTGTAGTCGTAAACCAGACGAGTCAAGAATACGGCTGTAAAGAATGAAACGATGATACCGATGATCCATGTAGTAGCGAAACCACGGATAGGACCAGTACCGGTAGTCAACAGGATGATACCTGTAATCAATGAAGTCAAGTTAGAGTCAAAGATAGCAGAGAAAGCATTACCATAACCTGCAGCTACAGCCTGCTTCATACCTTTGCCAGAGCGGAGCTCCTCCTTGATACGCTCATAGATAAGCACGTTGGCATCCACGGCAGTACCCAGAGACAAGACCATACCGGCAAGACCCGGCAATGTCAAGGCTGCCTGGAATGACGTCAGGATACCCAGCGTGAAGAATACATTGACGAGCAATGCCAGGTTAGCCAGCATACCAGGAACGATGTTGTACATCATCACCATGTAAACCATCAGGAGTACGAAAGCTACAACGAATGAGATGATACCCATCTGGATAGACTGTGCACCGAGAGTAGGACCTACAATCTCCTCCTGAACGATACGTGCAGGAGCTGGCATACGACCAGACTTTAATGTATTAGCCAAGTCCTTGGTCATTTCGATAGTGAAGTTACCAGAAATCTGAGAGTTACCACCATCAATCTCACCGTTTACACGAGGAGCAGAATATACTACACCATCCAGAACGATAGCGATAGCCTTGCCCACGTTAGCCTTGGTCATCTGAGCCCACTTGCGGGCACCCTCTGTATTCATCTTCATGCTTACAACAGGAGAACCCATCTGGTCGAACTCATCCTTAGCGTCTGTGATGACATCACCCTCCAATGGAGCACGACCTGTAGTAGTTGTCACCTTCAAAGCGTGAAGCTCATAGATGTTCTTCATCTTGATATTGTCAGCAGGCTGTGCACTCCAGAGCAAACGCAAGTCTGAAGGCAGCAGGCGCTTAGCCACTGCAGAATAGATAATCTTGTTGATAGCAGCTGTATCGCGAACGCTGGCATAACCAACAGTACTCAAACCTCCACCAAGCTGCAAACGAGCCAACAGTGGGTGAGCCTTGATGGCAGTAGCATTCTGAGCATCCTCGCCTACCTTGCTGGCAGCATCGTCCTTCTTCTTGATAGAGAACTTAGTTTCTGCCTTCTTAGGCTCGGCCTTAGCTACTTTCTTCTTAGCGGCAGCAGAATCTGCAGCTACAGTATCATTCTTCTCCTCACCATTGTCACCGTTAGCAATATGAGTATCGAGTTGCTGGAGATAAGGAGCAATTTCCTCTGAGTTATATGTCTCCCAGAACTCAAGGTTAGCACTACCCTGAAGCATCTTACGCATACGCTCAGGCTGGCTGATACCAGGCATTTCTACCATGATACGGCCCTGCTGACCTTCCAACTTCTGGATGTTAGGCTG
>JAIINY010000016.1:0-20725 GCA_022741625.1 Prevotella sp.
AAGGAGAAATCTTCCTTGTCTATCTATTATTGGTCGGCAGAAAATTCACGTGGTGAAATAGATTTCCTGGTGCAGGATGAGGAAAGAATCATTCCGATAGAAGTAAAGGCTGAGGAGAATTTACAGGCTAAGAGTCTGAGGGTGTTTGTGGAGCGCAATCAGGGATTGAAAGGTATGCGCCTATCTATGTCACCTTACAGGGAGCAGGATTGGCTTGCCAATTATCCATTATATTCCGTATCTGCAATATTCGGATAAAAAACAAAGTTCACAAGGTTGTGGATCACAAACTTGTGAACTTTTAATATTATTTTGTAAATCAAGCATTTAAATGTATCTTTACTGCCAAAGAACAACTACTAAAGCAGTTTCTGTACGATGTCGCAAAGATACATTTTTTATTATCTTACTCTTCTCAAGATGTTCTGCAGCTCATAAACTACGGTAGGATGAGTATCGGCTACATTATCCTGCTCATAGAGATTGTCGGAGATGCGGTAGAGCTGAGGAAGAGGATCGTTGCCGGTCTCTATCTTCGGACCCCACTTGATCATCTTGGACCCATCGTTCGGCTCGATGTATTTCCACTCCTTGGTGCGGATGGAAAGTACATGGTTACTCGACATTTCGGCTACCCATGGACGATGGGTGGTGTCGGTGCCGAGCAGATTGCCAAGATGGTTCCTGCTGTCAGGGGCACTGCCCTTAGGGAAGGTGGCACCAATCAGATTGCCGAATGAAGCCATAAAGTCGATCTGTGACATCAGAACATCGGAGGTCTGACCCGCCTTCACGTTCTTGGGCCAACGAACGATGACCGGAATCGCCGTACCTCCTTCGAAGGCACTGTACTTGTTGCCGCGCCAAGGACCCGCTGGCTTATGACCATTCAGGAGTTCCTCTGCCTGATCCTGATAACCGTCATCCACCACAGGACCATTGTCGCTGGTAAGCAATACGATGGTGTTATCCGCAATACCCAACTTATCCAGGGTCTCCATAATCTTACCCACCGACCAGTCGAACTGCACGATGGCATCGCCACGCACACCCATGGTGCTCTTTCCACGGAAACGCTCGTGTGGGAAACGAGGCACGTGGACATCGTTGGTGGCAAAATAGAGGAAGAAAGGATTGTTGCTGTTCTTCTTGATGAAGTCGATGGCATGGGTAGTGATGGAATCGGCGATGTTCTCGTCTTTCCATAATGCCTTGCCGCCACCCTTCATATAACCGATTCTGCCGATGCCGTTCACGATAGACATGTTGTGGCCGTGGCTCGACTTCATATTATAGCACAACTCAGGATTGTCCTTTCCGGTTGGTTCGCCAGGGAAGTTTCTGTAATAGCTTACCTCGATAGGAGCCGACGGATCGTAGTTAGCCACCTTGCCATCTTCGATGAACACACAAGGTACACGGTCGGCTGTGGCTGCCATGATGTAATGATGGTCGAAGCCGATATCCGCCAGGGCAGACGGCAATGGGGCATTCCAGTCCTGCTTGCCAGTCTCGGCACCCAAGCCCAGATGCCACTTCCCGATGGCACAGGTAGAATAGCCTACGCTCTTGAACATATCTGCCATGGTAAACTGGGTTGGTTTGATAATCATTCCCGCATCGCCCGGAGCCACATCGGTGCCCGGCTTGCGCCACGCATATTCGCCCGTGAGAAGAGAATAGCGGGATGGGGTACTGGTAGAGGCGATGGCGTGGGCATCGGTGAAACGGATTCCCTGCTTCGCCAGCTTATCCACATTCGGTGTCTCTACGTTTTTGGCACCATAGCATCCCAGGTCGCCATAACCCAGGTCATCGGCGAGGATGATGATGACGTTAGGCTTCTGCTGATTGCTCGCCTTCGCCTTCCTGGCTCCCATCGCAGCCGTGCAAGCCAGCGGCGACAGCAGGGCGATGGTGATATAAGTCTTGTTCATAATGATAATCGTTAGTTATTTTTTAAAACATTCATGATGTTGGCTGGTGGACGCTGGGCGAGGAGTTCCCGCTTCATGAAGTCCATATAGGGAGCCACATGCGAATAATACTGGTAATATCCCTGACAGAGATAGTTCAGTCCCGGCTCTCCATACTTGTCTTTCCCGAACCGGTTCTTCGGACATTCACCATGACAGGCAAACTCCATATCGCACTCCTTGCACTGGCGGGGCAGCGAGGTATGCTTTAGGCGGCTGAATGCCTGCTGCTTCTCACCGTAAAGCATGTCGATGAGCGACTGCTCCCTGATGTTTCCCAGCTTGTATTCCGGAAAAACGAAGTGGTCGCAGGAATATACATCGCCGTTGTGCTCCATCACGCCCGCATGGCCGCACTCCTTGGAGTAGGCGCAGATGCCCGGCAGCACACCCATCCAGTTGGCAAGCGTGCAGTCGAAGATTTCCACAAAGGTCTTACCCACATCGTGGCGCACCCAGTCATCAAAGATGGTGCAGAGGAAGTTGCCCCACTGTTTCGGGGTAACGGAAGCATCCGAAAGCGGAATCTCCCGGTCGTCGGCAAGACTCGCCAGGGTGCGACCGTCTTCATGCTCGGTGAGTCGCTCCACGATAGGAGTAAACTGCAGATACTGGCAACCGTTGTCCCTGAAGAAATGATAGAACTCCAGCGGATGCTCAGCGTTATAGGCGTTGACCACCGCCATAGCATTCCATTCCACCCGATGTTTCTTCAGCAGGCTGATGCCCTGCATCACCTTTTCCCAGGAAGGCTTTCCGGCAGGAGTTACGCGATAGTGGTCGTGATACTCCTGAGGTCCGTCGATGGAAATGCCTACCAGCCAATGGTTCTGTGCAAAGAACTCGCACCACTCGTCGGTGAGGAGAGTGCCGTTGGTCTGGATGACGTTATCTATCTGTTTGCCGTGGGCGTACTTCTTCTGAAGCGCCAGCGCCTTTTTGTAGAAGTCGATAGAACGCATCAGCGGCTCGCCTCCGTGCCAGGTAAAGAGTACCTGGGGCATGGTCTGTGCCTCGATGTACTCCCGGGTGAATTGCTCCAGCATCTCATCGGTCATCAGATGTCGGGGAGTGTTCTGGTAAAGATGGTTCTTTTCCAGATAATAACAGTATTTGCAAGCCAGGTTGCAATGGGCACCTGCGGGCTTCAGCATCACATACAGGGGCTTGGCAAATGGGGTTGCTATGTTGTCGTTCATCATTTTTTCAAGTTTTATATATGGAGGAAGTTAACTCCTTAATCCACTTTTGTTAAGAATCAGAACCTAGGCAGGGTAATCTTGAAATCCTGGTTGTCTCTGTGCTCCTTCTGGATAGCTGCCAGGAGTTCCTTTACGATTTCAGGATGATCTGCCGCTACATTATGATCTTCGTGGATATCTGATGCCAGGTTGTAGAGACGTGGCTCGC
This sequence comes from Prevotella sp., assembly GCA_022741625.1. GTDB lineage: Bacteria > Bacteroidota > Bacteroidia > Bacteroidales > Bacteroidaceae > Prevotella. The sequence continues at coordinate 3,387 of JAIINY010000016.1, forward strand.
CCTTTACCACTACCATCTTCCAGTCGCCCTTTCTCACGCCAATCTGGTCGGTCTCGTGGAACTCCCAGTAGAGATAGTCGTGGTGCTTCTGTTCGGCATCCTTGCCCAGGAGGGTAGGAGCGATGGAGATTCCGTCGAAACCATCACCTGCCAGTTTCTTGTTGGTATAGCGCTTGGCGAAGTTCTTGATTCCGGCAAGGTCGCAGAAGGTTGGCATCAGGTCGTAGAAGGCAAACTGGGTATCATTTACGCTGCCCGCCTTGATATGCTCCGGCCACCAGGCGATGAACGGGATGCGGATGCCGCCCTCGTAGCACTGGCGCTTCAAGCCCTTCAGCTTGCCGTCGCGACCGAAGAACTTTGGATCGGCGCCGCCCTCCTCGTGAGGACCGTTATCCGAGGTAAAGATCACCATGGTGTTCTTGTCGAGCCCCTTCTCCTTCAGCTTGGCGAAGATTTCGCCTACATACTGGTCAAGACGGGTAATCATTCCGGCAAACTGGGCGTGGGTATGAACCACGGCGTTGTATCGGGAACCTTCCTGTCCGCCCCAGGTCTTGTCCTCGAAGAACTTTTTCTGATAGTTCTCCAGGATGGAATCCTCCGGCTGAGCCAGTTCGGCATGAGGCAGGGTATAGGTGAGGAAGCCTACGAAAGGATGCTTGCTGTCCTGACGGTCAATCCACTCCAGTGCCTTGTCGTGGATGATGCGGGCAGAATACTGGTTGCGCTTGAAATAGTCCTTGCCGAACATCGGATACTGGATGTTCTGCTCCATGATGTCTCTCACCACCGCCGTATCTCCCAAAGCCTTGCTGTAGCGGTTGAGAAAGTTAGGATAATAAAGGTGGGCCTGGAACTGACAGATGTAGCCGTAGAATTCATCTACGCCACGCTTGTCGGGAGTAGAGGCAGAACCTTCGTATCCACCTGCCCACTTGCCGAAGACTCCGGTGCGATACCCCTTGTCCTTCAGCATCTCCGGAAGAATCTTATGCTGCGGGTCGTAAGGTTCCTGACCCACAACAGAAAAGTCCTCATTTACTCCATACTTCACCATCGGCACGTTTCTCCAGTACTCCTTGTTCCCTCTTACGTGGGTATGACCGGTATGCTGACCCGTCATGATGGTAGCACGTGATGGGGCTGAAACCGGCGAACCGGCGTATGCCTGGGTGAATCGCATACCCTCTCTTGCCATCTGGTCGATGTTGGGGGTATGGATGTAAGGCTGACCGTAGCAGGCTAGATCGCCATATCCCATATCATCGCAGAGGATGAAGAGGATGTTGGGCTGCTGTACGTTTTGCTTGGCGCACACCAGGGTAGGCAGGCAAATCATGCCTACCCCAGTGAGCCATATTGTCTTGTTTGTTTTCATAAAATTCTGTTTTTTAAAATCTATTCATCTACCTTCAGATTCTTGCGGTAGTTGGCGAGCAACTTCTTCAGTTCTTTCTCAATCTTCTGAGTGCCTGGCTTGCCGTAGATGTTGTGCAGCTCGTTAGGGTCGCTCTTGATATCATACAACTCCCAGTAGTCGATGTCGGCATCATCGGTGAAGTAATTGATAGACTTGAGGGCATTGAAGCAGTTGTTCTCTCTAGTGCCTGGCTGACCCTGGTACTTGTTTTCTACCACGGCTCTCTCGCCACCCTTGCCGTAGAAGTGAATCAGCTTGTAACGCTCGGTGCGCACACCGTCGTGCTTGCGTACCAGGTGGTAGGTAGGGTAATCATAATAATGATAGTACAGGCTCTTGCGCCACTTCTTGACAGGTGCTCCGGCAAACAGAGGCTGGAGTGAAGTGCCAGGCATGTACTTAGGCTTCTGCAAACCTGCCAGGTCGAGGAAGGTAGGTGCGAAGTCGATGTTCTGAACCATCTGGTTGCACTCGCTCTTTGGCTGGATGTGCTTAGGATAGCTGATGATGAGCGGGGTATGGAATGACTCCTCGTACATGAATCGCTTGTCGAACCAGCCGTGCTCGCCCATATAGAATCCCTGGTCGGATGTATAAACGATGATGGTGTTGTCGGTGAGGTTGTTCTTGTCGAGATATTCCAACAGTCTGCCCACGCTCTCATCTACTGAGGCAATTACGGCCATATAGTCGCGGATGTAGTTCTGGTATTTCCACTCGATCAACTCCTTGCCGGTCAGGTTCTTGCTCAGGAACTCACGGTTTCTTGGCATGTAGTAGGCATCGATGATGGCTCGCTGCTGTGGAGTCATGCGGTTCATCTCGCCCATCAGTCCGGCATAGGAATCTCTTCCTTCTGGAGTAGATGGATCGTACATCTCAGGAACCTTCAGGTCGCGTACCATCTCCATATACTTGTCGATAGACATCTTCTGGGTGGATGCAGCAGAACCACGGGTCTCGTAATCATCCCAGAAAGTCTCTGGCAATGGGAAGTTGACGTTGGCATACTTGCTTACATACTTGGTGTTAGGCATCCAGAGACGGTGAGGTGCCTTGTGGTGAACCAGCAGACAGAATGGCTTGTTCTTGTCGCGGTTGTTCAGGTACTCGATGGCATGGTCGGTGATGAGGTCGGTGGCATAGCCCATCTCCTGCTTGAAGTTACCGTACTGGCCGGTAGAAGCGAAGGTTGGGTTGTAGTACTGACCCTGGTCATCCAGAACATGATAGTAGTCGAATCCCTTCGGACTGCAGGACATGTGCCACTTGCCCACTACGGCAGTAGAATAGCCAGCCCCCTGCAGCAGTTCTGAGAAGAAAGTCTTGGTAGAGTCGATACCCTCGGCAAGCTGGCGCTGCCCGTTCTGGTGACTGTAAAGACCTGTCATCAGGCACGCACGGCTTGGAGTAGAGAGAGAGTTCTCCACGAAAGCCTCGTTGAATTTCATTCCCCTTTCAGCTAGGCGGTCGATGTTAGGTGTTGGTGCCAATTTAGAGATTGGACTACCGTATGCGCTGATGGCTTGCATGGCATGGTCATCACACATAATGTACAAGATGTTTGGTCGTTCTCCCTGAGCGAAGAGCGACAGCGGCATTACCTGCAAGGCAGCGAATGCCAGTAATGAACGATTGAGTTGATTTCGGTTGTTATTCATCATGATTCTGGTGATATATAGTTAATAATGAATGAATTGCTGATAAAGATAGTAGAGGTTGATAAAATGCCAAAAAGAGGGGGCGCCACGAATGGCGCGCCCCTCGTAATTCATACCATTACCCCCTTACAAGGAAGTAACATAGAACTCAGATTTGCTGCAAAATAACAATTTGCCCCTTTGTGTCATAGGTCAATTTTAAATTGTTCTCATATAGGTGTAGTAATACTTGCATTTTTTGTCATCAAGCCAAAAGCTAGAATGCAGCGGATAATGTTGATATATGGGCACCTATTCTGCACCGCCTAAGACGATGCTGATGCCGCTAGTCGTGATAGGTTTTATATTGTAAGCAACTTCTGTCGAGCTATCAGACACGCTCCGATGACACCGGCCTGGTCTTTCAGCTCTGAAGTGACGATTTGTGAATCTTCGTTCATGACGTTGAGCGAATACTTCTTGATTCCCATGTTCACTGGCAGGGTGAGATAATCGCCTGTGACAGACATTTCTCCGCCGATGACCAGCATCTCTGGGTTGAATATGTTGATGATGCCTGCCAGTTGCTTGCCTAACTCATCTGCGATGTGTTGCAGGGTGGCGAGGCTCAGTACATCTTCCTTTGCGATGGCATCTATGATGTCTTCCAGCGTGAGCTCCTCTTTCTTGTTGAGTACCTTGTCCGAGAGAATGGATGGCTTGCCTGCCAGGATATTCTCCGTTAGTTTTCTCTTGAGTGCTCTGCCTGACACTTCCGTCTCCACGCAGCCAATCTTACCGCAGTGGCAGATGATGTTGTTGTTGTAGGCGGTCATGTGACCGAACTCTCCAGAATATCCCGACTTGCCGTAGTACAGCTTGCCGTCGATGATGATTCCAATGCCCAAACCCCAACATACGTTGACGAAGATGACATCTTTCTTACCTTTACAGCATCCTTTGATAAACTCTCCGTAGGTCATACTGCGGGAATCGTTCTCGATGCAGGTTGGAAGCTCCAGCAGTTCGGTGAGCTTCTCAGCCAGAGGTTCTTCCAGGAAATTGAACATATTGTAAGCTCTCCCTTCCAGAGGTCTCACTCGTTCCGCCACGTTGACGCAAACTTCCAGGATTTCTTCTCTTTTAATCGGTAGATTGTCGATAAAGACATTAATAATCTTTCCCAACTCGGCAAGGTTCTCAGGCGTATTCTCATACACATAAGGAACTTTCTGCTTCTCCGTGATCAGATTGCCACAGAAGTCGCTCGCTGCCAAGGCGAGGCAGTTCATTTCCGGGTTCACACCAACAAAGTAACCAGCGGTAGGTTTCAGGTCGTAAACCATCGGGATTCGGCCAGCGGAATCGGCTTTCTTACCGATCTCCCTAACAAGTCCCTGTCCCATCAGTTCATTCAGAGCGTTCGTTGTCGTCGGGAGGCTTACCCCTATACCCTTTGATAATTCAGGTATGGTAGAAGCGCCCTTCGCTATAAACTGCTCTAATAGTCGTCTAGGAACAGAAGGTTTTTGATTGATGTTCTTAATATATTTTATTATGTCTTTAGCCATAACTAAAATTTTTTTGTTGCAAAGATAGCCTTTTTTAAGTTCGGAACAATGATTTCTGAGTTAATAAAGCTTAATTGAGGCTATTTTTTTGCAAATTTCCTCTTCGGAGCTTTGTGAATTGGCATTATACCTATTTATATATAAGGACATAAGAGTGGTTTTATCCGCAATCATTTCTGCAGCAGATAAACCCTACGTAGCCATAACTGACTGACCTAATAGTAAAAACGACACTTATAAACAACAGTTTCTTGTCAATAAACTAAAAAAATAAAAGCGTTTTAGATTTATTAACCTAAAAATGATGGAACTAATTAATAAAAGACGTATCTTTGCAAAATAAAATATTTTATTAAATATTCAACTAAAAATAAAAGATATTATTATCGAGGTTTCTAACTAACATTAATATATATCTTCTTTGCCTTCCAGCCCTAAAAAAGCTGGGGGGCAATCATTGCAACTAACACAATATTCAACTTTATATGAAGAAAATCAATCAATTCTTAGGTTCGTTGGCAGCTTGCGCAGCGATGTTGGGGGGAGTCTCAACTCAGGCTGTAGCTGCAGATATTAATATTATCCCTGTGCCCGTGAAAACACAGGTGCAGAAGGGTGAGTTTGTATTGCCTCAAAAGGTAGTCATCTCTTATCAGACTGCGGATGGCAAGAATATCGCAGAGTATATGGCTGATAAGCTGAAGGCATCTACCGGCTATGATGTAACCGTAGGCGGAAAGAAGGGAAATATCTCTATCCAGATTTCTCCTTCCATGAAGATGGCTGAAGAAGGCTATCGCCTGACCGTTACCAGCAAGGGCGTAGTGATCAAGGCAAAGACCGGCAAGGGTGCTTTCTATGGTATGCAGAGCTTCATGCAGCTGCTGCCTGCACAGGTGGAGAGCGCAACAAAGGTAAGCGGCGTGAAGTGGGTGGCTCAGTGCTGTGACATCCAGGATGCGCCTCGCTTCGGCTACCGTGGCTTCCATCTCGATCCATGCCGTCACTTCATCACTGTAGAGAACGTGAAGAAGCAGCTCGACATCATGTCTATGTTCAAGGTAAACACCATGCACTTCCACCTCACCGAGGACCAGGGCTGGCGCATCGAAATCAAGAAGTATCCTAAGCTGACTTCCATCGGCGGCTATCGCCTTCAGGGTGACGGCTCTACCTATGGCGGTTTCTATACACAGGAGGAAATCAAGGACATCGTGGCTTATGCAGCCAAGCGCTACATCACCGTGATTCCTGAAATCGACCTTCCTGGTCACATGATGGCAGCAATCGCTGCTTATCCATCTCTTTCCTGCAAGGGCGAGCAGTGGACTCCTAGAATGGTTTGGGGTGTTGAGGATATCGTGATGTGTCCGGGTAAGGAAGATATGTTCCGCTTCCTGGAGGATATCGTTCGAGAGGTGGTGCCTCTCTTCCCTGGCAAGTATTTCCACATCGGTGGCGACGAGTGCCCTAAGACCAGCTGGAAGAACTGTCCTAATTGCCAGAAGCGTATCGAGGCTGAAGGCTTGCAGTCTGACGGCAAGCACTCTGCTGAGGAAAGACTTCAGAGCTACGTGATCAAGCGTATGGAGAAGATGCTGGCTAAGTACGACCGAAAGATCATCGGTTGGGATGAAATCCTCGAAGGTGGTTTGAGCCCTGAGGCTACCGTGATGTCTTGGCGTGGTACATCCGGAGGTATTTCGGCTGCTTTGCAGAAGCATGACGTAATCATGACTCCTGGTAGCGGCGGTTTGTATCTCGACCATTATCAGGGCGACTACAAGATTGAGCCGGTTACTATTCCTAGTGCTCCTGCTTATCTCTCTAGAACATATAACTATGAGCCTGTGCCTGATACCATCAAGTCTCTGGGACTGGAGAAGCATATCCTCGGTGTGCAGTGCAACAACTGGTCGGAGTATATGTACACCAATGCCAAGATGGAGTATCAGATGTATCCTCGCTCTCTCGCTCTCGCTGAGATTGCATGGTCACCTGCCAAGAAGAAGAACTTCACAGACTTCGCCCGTCGTGTAGATGCCAACAGTGTCCGCCTGGATGAGCGCCACGTACGTTATCATATCCCATTGCCTGAGCAGCCATACGGTTCTTGCGACAAGGTAGTGATTACCAAGGATACCGTAGTTACCTTCCAGACTTCACGTCCGATGAAGATGGTTTATACCTTGGATGGTACTACTCCAACTCCGGCTTCTGCTGTCTATACCGAACCTATCAAGGTGAGTGGCAACATGACCATCAAGATTGCTACCGTATTGCCTTCTGGAAAGATGAGCAAGGTGAGAACCATCGACGTAGAGAAGCAGAACTATGCTCCTGCTGTGAATGTAAGCGATACCAAGGCTGGCTTGCAGCTGCGCCGTATCAAGGGTAATTATTTGAAGGTAAACCAGTTGGATTTTGCTGATGCTGAGTGGCAGGACTGCGGTACTGTTACCAATCTGAACAAGATGAAGGTGAGCCAGCCAGATGATGCTGCTACCCTGCGTGGTGCCAACAACTATGGTGCGATTGCTGAGGGATTCATCAATGTTCCTGAGGATGGTGTTTACTATCTCTCTTCACGCATGGAGCAGGTTTGGATCGACAACAAGCTCGTGATCAACAACGAGGGTGCCGTAAAGGCTGGTACCAACAGCGACAATGCTGTAGCTCTGGCTAAGGGGCTGCATCCTGTGAAGTTCGTTTATCTCTGCAATATCGTTGGTGGATGGCCATCTTGGTGGAGCAACCTCAACCTCGAAATGCGCAAGGATAATCAGAAGAAGTTCACATCAGTAGAGGGAACTCAGTATTTCCACAAATAATTGAATTAAGAAGTTAAAGGAGTTAAGAAGTAATATCAATAACTGATTAGGAATATGAATATCAGAACCATTGCAAATGTATCACTTTGCCTTGCCCTGCTGTCGATGAGCAGTGGGGCGCTGGCTCAGAGTGAGTCTCGCTGGCAGAATGTGAACATCAATCAGCAGAACCGAGAGCCTCGACGTGCCAATTTCTTCGCATTCGAGAATTTGGAGAAGGCTCAGAGTTTTGATAAGAAGAAGTCGGCCAACTACCTTTCCATGGAAGGTATGTGGAAGTTTAATTTCGTGAAGGACCATAACAAGCGTCCTGCCAACTTCTTCGCTCTGAAGTATGATGACTCACAGTGGAAGGATTTCCCTGTGCCTGGTTTGTTTGAGTTGAACGGATATGGTGATGCTACCTATAAGAATATCGGATATGCCTGGGCGACTCAGTTTGATCCGAACCCTCCTTACATCAGCGAGCTCAACAACTATACGGGTTCTTATCGCCGTACGTTCGAGCTTCCTAAGAACTGGAAGGGAAAGGATGTGTATTTCCACGTGGGTTCTGCCACCAGTAACCTGACTCTCTGGGTGAACGGCAAGTACGTGGGATACAGCGAGGACAGCAAGGTGGCTGCCGAGTTTAACATCTCCAAATATCTCAAGCCCGGAAAGAACCTTATTGCCATGCAGGTGATGCGATGGTGCGATGGTTCTTATTTCGAGGACCAGGACTTCTGGCGTCTCACGGGCATTGCCCGCGAGGTGTATCTCTATGCTCGTCCGAAACAGCATGCTGCAGACATCCGTCTGAACGCTGCTTTGGAAAACAACTACCAGGATGGTGTGTTGAACTACAAGGTTTCCTTGAAGGGAGGAAAGACTGACGTTGCCATCACCTTGTGTGATAAGGATGGCAAGCAGATTGCACAGGCTACCGGTGCACAGGGCATCATCAAGGTGCCAAAGGTAAATGCCTGGACGGCTGAGACTCCTTATTTATATAAGGCTTACATCACCTTGAAGAACAAGCAGGGCGCCGCTGAGGTGATTCCGCAGAAGGTGGGATTCCGCAACGTGGAGATCAAGAACGCACAGCTGCTCGTTAACGGACAGCCTGTGCTGGTGAAGGGTGCCGACCGCCACGAGATGGATCCGGATGGCGGATACGTAGTGAGCCTGGAGCGCATGATTCAGGATATCAAGATCATGAAGCAGTTGAACATCAACGCCGTTCGTACCAGCCACTATCCATTTGATCCTCGCTGGTATGACCTTTGTGATGAATACGGTATCTACATCACCGCTGAGGCAAATCTCGAATCTCATGGTATGGGATACGATGAGAAGTCGCTCGCCAAGTTCCCTGAGTACCTCGTACCTCACATCGAGCGTAACGAGGGCAATGTGAAGCCGCTCATCAATCATCCTTCCGTCATCGTATGGAGTCTAGGTAATGAGGGCGGCTACGGCATCAACTTCGAGAAGGCTTACGACTGGGTGAAGGCGTGCGATAAGACCCGCCCTGCACAGTATGAGCGTGGCGGATACGACAGCAAGACTGATATCTACTGTCCGATGTACATCGGTTATGAGGAAAGCGAGAACTATTGCAAGAGCAATGGTACCAAGCCATATATCCAGTGTGAGTATGCCCACGCCATGGGTAACTCTGAGGGTGGTTTCAAGGAGTATTGGGATCTGATTCGCAAATATCCTAAGTACCAGGGTGGTTACATCTGGGACTTTGTTGACCAGGGCCTGCGTGACAAGAGTCCTATCACCGGTAAGGAAATCTTTACCTATGGTGGCGACTACGGCCGCTATCCGGCCAGTGACTACAACTTCAACTGCAACGGTATCATCGCTCCTAACCGCCGTCTGAATCCTCATGCGTATGAGATTCAGTATGTTCTCCAGAACGTCTGGATCAAGGATTTTGATGCAGAGAACGGTTCTTTCAATGTCTATAACGAGAATTTCTTCAAGAACATTGATGACTTGAACCTGACTGCTACCCTCTTTGCCAACGGCGTGAAGTTGACTACCATTGCGATTCCTGATACCAAGGGCATTGCTCCACAGGCAACCAAGCTGGTAAAGAGCGAGGCGCTGAAGAGTGCCATCGAAAAGGCTGAGGCTGAGCACGCTACAGAGGAAATCACCATCAACTTTGCCTTTGCAAGCGATGGAAGCCAGCCGCTGGTTGACAAGGGTCAGGTGATGGCTCGCCAGCAGATTGTACTCAACGGATATGAGTTCGACAAGGTAGATGCTCCTGCCAACACCGGCAGCAAGATTGAGGTTGAAGAGACCAATAGCTATGTGAAGGTTTCTGCAGAGAGAATGTCGGTTACCATCGGCAAGAAGACCGGTATGATTGATTACCTCGATGTGGATGGCGAACCAATGTTGAAGTTCCGTGAGAGCATGACTCCTGAGTTCTGGCGTGCTCCAACCGACAACGACTACGGTGCTTCTCTCCAGAAGAAGATGAGAGTCTGGAAGAACCCTCAGATGAACCTGAAGTCGTTCGACAAGAGTGAGAGCAAGGACAGCGTAGTGCTGACAGCCAATTTCGAAATGCCTGAGGTGAAGGCTGAACTGATGCTCCGCTACCGTATCAATGCGGCTGGTGAAGTGACAGTTACCGAAAAGATGACAACAGACAAGGAGGCTAAGGTAGCTGATCTGTTCCGCTACGGTATGCAGTTGCAGATGCCTGCTTCTTTCTCTAAGTTGGAGTACTATGGTAGAGGTCCGGAGGAGAACTACATCGATCGTCACTCTTCAGCTTTCATCGGAAAGTATGAGGCTAACGTGAAGGACGAGTATTATCCATACGTTCGTCCACAGGAGAGCGGTAACCATACAGACATCCGCTACTTCTCTATCTTCAACCCAACCACCGGTAAGGGTATCACCTTCGAGGGCTATGCTCCTATGGAGTGCAGTGCCATCCCTTATCTGGTAGAGGATTTAGATGCAGGTGTCGAGAAGGAGCATGCCTGGGGACAGCACAGCGGCGACCTGGTAGAAAAGGGGCTCGTACAGTTGCACATCCAGCAGCGCCAGTTTGGTCTGGGTTGTATTGACAGTTGGGGTTCTTCGCCAATGGAGAAGTACCGCATGCACTATCAGGACCGCTGCTTCAGCTTCGTAATTAAAGCTAAGAAATAAGATATTTACACACTTGTGTATTCATGTAATTCATCGATAAGTGCTCTTCTTGCAGGGATGCAAGGGAGCACTTTTTCTGTTTTATGGGGGAAAAGTTTAAAAATAGATTAAATCCTTTGTTGATTCCCCCTTTTTTTCTTATTTTTGCAATTCTAACAAAATATAAAGCAAACATAAGATAATTAAGATAATGGCAAACGATAACAAAGGTCTTACGCCGATGATGCGACAATTCTTCGAGATGAAATCCAAGCATCCCGAGGCTTTGCTGCTTTTCCGTTGTGGCGACTTCTACGAAACTTACTGCGAAGATGCGGTGGAGGCTTCCCGTATTCTCGGCATCACCCTGACCCGAAGAAACAATGGTGGTGCTACGGGCAGCATCGAGATGGCGGGATTCCCTCATCATGCACTCGATACTTACCTGCCTAAACTCATCAGGGCAGGAAAGCGAGTTGCCGTATGCGACCAGTTGGAAGATCCGAAGAAGAAACGCCTGGAAATCAAGGGCAAGAAGGGATTGAGCCAGATGGACAAGATGGTGAAGCGCGGTATTACCGAACTCGTTACTCCTGGTGTGGCGATGGGCGACAACGTGCTCAACTACAAGGAGAACAACTTCCTGGCTGCCATCCACTTCGGTAAGACTTCCTGCGGCGTAAGCTTCCTCGATATTTCTACCGGTGAGTTCCTCACCGGCGAGGGAACCTATGATTATGTAGAGAAACTGATGGGCAACTTCATGCCGAAAGAGGTGCTCTACGACCGTGCCCGAAAGAATGATTTCGAGAAATACTTCGGTACCAAATACTGCACCTTCGAACTCGACGACTGGGTTTTCACCGAGCAGACGGCGATGCAGAAACTCCTGGGACACTTCAAGACCAAGTCGTTGAAAGGCTTCGGTGTGGAACATCTTAAGAATGGCGTCATCGCCAGCGGTGCCATCATGCAGTATCTGGAGATTACCCAGCATACGCAGATCAACCATATCACGGCGCTTTCGCGCATCGAAGAGGATAAGTTCGTGCGCATGGACCGATTCACCATCCGAAGTCTGGAGCTGGTGGCTCCGATGCAGGACGATGGTCTGTCTCTGCTCAACGTCATCGACAAGACTGTAACGGCAATGGGCGGTCGAATGCTCCGCCGCTGGCTGGTGTTCCCGCTGAAGGATGTGCGCCCTATCAACGAGCGCCTCGACATCGTGGAGTATTTCTTCAAGGAGCCGGAGTTCCGCCAGCTTCTCGACGACCAGCTTCATCGCATCGGCGACCTGGAGCGTATCATTTCCAAGGTAGCCGTGGGCAGAGTATCGCCTCGCGAGGTGGTGCAGCTGAAGAATGCACTCGAAGCCATCCAGCCTATCAAGGTGGCTTGCCAGCATGCCAAGAACGATGCCCTGAAGCGAGTGGGAGAGCAGCTCAACGTATGCGAAACTCTGAAAGAGCGCATCGCCAGGGAGATTCAGCCTGATCCGCCTCAGCTTGTCAACAAGGGTGATGTGATAGCCGATGGCTATAATGCAGAACTCGACGATCTGCGTTCCATCAGCCGTCATGGCAAGGATTATCTTCTGAAGATTCAGGAGAGGGAGATCGAGAAGACGGGCATCAACAGTCTGAAGGTTGGATATAATAATGTATTCGGTTATTATCTGGAAGTGCGCAACACCTTCAAGGACAAGGTGCCTGAGGAGTGGATCCGCAAGCAGACGCTGGCGCAAGCCGAGCGATATATTACCCAGGAACTCAAGGAATACGAGGAGAAGATTCTCGGTGCCGATGAGAAGATCCTGATTCTGGAGGCACGACTCTTCAATGAGTTGATTGCTGCCATGCAGGAGTATATCCCTCAGATTCAGATCAATGCCAACCTCATCGCCCGCATGGATTGTCTCCTGTCTTTTGCCAAGGCTTCGGATGAGAATCGCTATGTGCGCCCGGTTATTGATGATTCGCAGATACTGGATATCAAGCAGGGACGCCATCCTGTGATTGAAACCCAGTTGCCGCTGGGCGAGCGATACGTGCCAAACGATGTGTTGCTCGATACCGAGAAGCAGCAGGTGATGATGATTACGGGTCCTAACATGGCGGGTAAATCTGCCTTGCTCCGCCAGACGGCGCTCATCGTGCTGCTGGCTCAGGTGGGCTGCTTTGTTCCTGCTGAGAGTGCAAGGGTGGGTCTGGTGGATAAGATATTCACCCGTGTGGGAGCCAGCGACAACATCTCGCTGGGTGAATCTACTTTTATGGTGGAGATGACGGAGGCTGCCAACATCCTGAACAATGTGTCGCCCCGTTCGTTGGTACTCTTCGATGAGTTGGGTCGTGGAACATCCACCTACGATGGCATCAGCATCGCCTGGGCTATCGTGGAATATCTGCATGAGCACAAGAAGGCGCAGGCTCGCACGCTTTTTGCCACCCACTACCATGAGCTGAATGAGATGGAGAAGAATTTCCCTCGCATCAAGAACTTCAACGTGAGTGTGAAGGAGGTGGATGGCAAGGTTATCTTCCTGCGTAAGCTGGAGCCGGGTGGCAGTGAGCATTCCTTCGGTATTCATGTGGCAGAGATAGCCGGTATGCCGCGCAGCATCGTGAACCGTGCCAACGATATCCTAAAGCAGTTGGAGCAGGACAATGCTGGTGTAGGCGGTGCCGGTAAACCTAACGTGCAGCATCTGGACGAACATAAAGAGGGTGTGCAGCTGAGTTTCTTCCAATTGGATGACCCTGTATTGAGCCAGATTCGTGATGAAATCCTGGGTCTGGATGTCAACAACCTCACCCCGGTAGAGGCATTGAATAAGCTCAACGACATCAAGAAAATCCTGCTTGGAAGATAATCTTCTGTAAATAGGAAGATGAAATAATATGATAAGAAGCTGATATTTATCAGAAGTTACCCTAAGGTAACTTGTCTTTGGGTAACTTCTGGCATTATTGGTTTTGGGTAGGAGTAAGTTTTCAATAGAAGAGAAACTTTTATAAAGTTTAGTTAGACGTTGTTTAATCGCTATTCGTTTGTAATAGCACTATTTTTTTCGTATGAACAAAGCAAGAGTTATACTTATTTATATGCTCATCTTCATGAGCCTGTCAAGTTGTAGTAATCGTAAATACGAGCAGACTATTACTCGTGCAGACAATCTTATGGAACTCAGTCAAGACTCTGCTCGTTCTGCTCTGACTATATTGGATAGCATTCGTCCAGACTTATCGAAAATGGGTAAATCTACTCAAATGCGATACCAATTGGTTTATGCAAAAGGTATGAACAAGGGCTATGTGGATTTCACGACAGATAGCTTGATGAAAGAGATTGTAGATTACTATGACAATCACGGGACGTGTCAGCAACAAATGTTGGCACATTATCTCCTGGGTTGTGTCTATCGGGATTTAGGTGATTCTCCAGCTTCTTTATCTTGCTACAATGATGCGATACTTACCAAACAATATGCCAAAGCCAAGAAATATATGGATGTTTTTGAGGCAGAGTCTGGATACTTCTAGAAAGATTCCTGTTATTCATACATTAATTATAGTCATTATTACTATCTAAAGGGACTGTACTATCTGGAATCACATTCTGATTCAGCAAAATACTGGTTTACTAAATGTCAGGAATTCGCAAAAACAAACAATAATAAAAGTTTTAGTGCTTATGCTTGGTATCTCTATTACATCAAACATCAGCAGATGGATTCTGTTGCTAAATATTCAGAGCAGGCTTTTGCTTACAATGATTCTGCAAACCTGGATATGGAGCGCGACTTAATGCAGAAGATGCAAGCAATATATGATTATGACAGGTGGAAGAATGTGGCTCGGAACCCAAAAAGAATGTGGTATGTAGTAAAAAGGTAATCGTCTTAGTCTTCAAGGGGATGGCGAACCATGGTAAAGTTCCGACAGAAGAACAATGGAAGGTTTTGGCAAAATCTTTAAACGACCTTTCGCCAACTTTCCTAAATGTACTTAATGACAAGAAGCTAACCGAAAACGAGTATCGGGTATGCGTGCTAGTATGGCTTTTATTCTGTCCAAGAGAACTTGCCATTTTGATGAACCTATCGTCCTCTAATATATCAAACATCAGAAAACGTATGGCTTATAAAATCTTTGGAGAAGATATGTCTGCAACCAAGTTTGATAAGAGAATTAGAGAAATTCAGTAAGGTTGTGAAAAAGTGAAGAATTGCATAATTCATTGTTAGTCAAATTTTTATTGTTTTTCTTGTGAAAATGTGAAATGTTAAAGTGGCTCTTTCCCTTGCTCTTTTCAGAGAAATTCTGTACTTTTGCAATAATTTCTTTAAGGAGTTGCCCTTCGGGGCTATTCTTATTTTAAAACTAAAAAACAAAGCAGTTATGAAAGGTAAAATAGTCTCATTCATTTTATTGGCATTTATTTCTATCACTCCAGCTTATAGCCAGAGCACGATAAAAGGAACCATTGTTGACAGTCAGCAAGTGGGAATACCTTATGCTGCCGTAAAGGTTCTGAAGATGGATTCTACTTTTGTGAAAGGAGTTGCAGCCGATAGCATAGGATGCTTCAATATGGAAATCTCCTCAGAAGGAAATTATATATTGTTAGTAAGTTCTATGGGGTATGCCCCATACTATCATACTTTTAAACTTCACGCTAAGGAAATGATTCTGCCAAATATTACCCTCAAGAATAACGAAGTAGCTTTAAACGATGTTGTAATCAAAGGTAATAGACTTGTTCGCAAAGAAGATAAGGTAATTATTATTCCTGATCAGCAACTCGTAAAACATACCTTCAGTGGCTATGACCTGCTTGCAGACATGATGATTCCTAACGTAAGAGTTGATAGATTTAAAGGAACTGTTGAGACTTTTGGAGGAAATGTATCTTTGTATATTGATGGTAGAAAGGTTGACTATAGGGAGATAAAGAACCTCAAACCGAAGGACGTAGAGAAAATTGAATATTATGATGTGCCAACTGGTAAATATGCAGAAGATATAGCAGCCATCAACTTCATAACTCGCCAATATACAACAGGTGGTTATGTGGCACTTGATGGTACTCAACAATTTACATATTTTGATGGAGACTACAATGTAGCCGCCAAGGTGGCTAGTGGCAATACTACCATAACATTCTTCGGTGGATATAACGGGAAGGAATATAGTGGAGACCAGTATGAGAAAAATGAAACATTCCATTTTAAGGAAGGTGATATGATGCGTAACTATAAACAGACGGGTGGTACTAATAAGTCCAACCAAGAGTATGCACAAATGAATATTGCCACGAGAAAGCAGAAATATATGTTGTCGGAGAAAATAACACTTGTTCGCAATGAAAATCCTGGTTCAACTACAACAGGGGTGTTGACGACAAGTTATGGGGCAGCTCCTTCTGAGTCTTTTTCTCGGAACAAACAGTCTAACTTAATGCCGAAAGTTAATTTATATGGAAATTTTGATATTACAGATAAGCAATATCTGGAAGTCACCGTTATGGGCTCATACAGCAAAAACAAATATTTGTATGAGTACCAATTGGATGGCTTTACTACTAGTACAGACTCCAAGGAAGATGCATATACCTTACAAAGTAATATCAAGTATGGCATAAAACTGCCTCATAAGAATTCGCTGTCTTTTTCTCTTAGTAGCTATTATTCAAATAATTCTATCTCATATACAGGAACTTATACCTCGTGGCAGCATCAATGGACGTTGCAGAATTCTTCATATATAAACTATGTTCAACGCATAGGCAAGTGGAATATATCAGTGACTCCTGCTTTCACAGTTTTGCAATACCGTCTGCATGGAACAGAAATAGTTAAACAATATACTCCACGTTTCTTTTCTACTATATTTGTGCAACCAGCACCCAACCAACAATTGTCATTGGATTTGACTTATGCAAATGCAAACCCAAACATCAGTGCCACAAATATGGCAGAACAAACTGTTGATGAATTGATTATCAAAAGAGGAAATAAAGATTTGCGACCATCCAATTTCTTTATAGGTACGCTGAATTATAATATTCAGTTTGGTAAATTTAATGCGTTTGTTATGGGTTCATATACATATCAGCATCGTCCAATAGTTTCTGTTTTTTATCAGCAAGAGGAAAAAATGGTTCAAAGTTTTGATGATCGTGAAAATACCCAAAGTTTAGTAGGATTACTTTCTTTAACATGGCGTGCTTTTAAAAATTTCAATATGTCCTTTGATGCTCAATATAACCATGTTGATTTTTATGGTGTATGTGATAAAGTGTTGGACCAATGCAATTTCAGAATCGTTGCGAATTACTATTGGAAAGATTTTGCTTTCCGTCTTAATGGTGGTACAAAATCAAAGATTCTCTTGGGCAATATGATAAAAGAAGAGAATCCTGTGTACTATAATGCATCTGTTTCTTGGAGCCATAATGTTTGGAATTTAGAAGTAGGAACTTCAGCTCCATTTACGAAACGAGTTCACTTCTATAGTTCGTTGGATGCTCCGCTCTATAGCTATAATGTATGTTCCTCTAGCAAACAGTATCAGCAAACAGTCTATCTAAAAGCAGCCTACACCTTCAACTTCGGCAAGAAGACCCAGAAGGATTGGAAAAATATTGATATGAATGTGAATAGCGCAATTTTGAAAGCAAAGTAAAATATGAATGAATATTGCAACATTGAAATTCAAAAGTT
>JAIINY010000286.1:0-3765 GCA_022741625.1 Prevotella sp.
TTATTGTTCTCCGCGTGATAATCGTCCATTTTGGTTGTTATTTAATGAAACATCTGCAAGCTTTTCTGCATTCTGTTCTTCGCAGTTTTACAGTTCTTGCCAAATCGCCTGCAAAGGTAATGATTTTAATTGAGAAAAGAAACAAAAAAGCCGAGAATTTTCTTTCTCGGCTTTCTTTTTTCATCATTTTGTAATTTCTTATTTCTTATTTAGCAGGAATCTCAGCCAGGAGCTGCTTCATCAGGTTCCAGAAAGGAGCTACGCAGCTAATCTGGCAACGCTCATTGGCTGTGTGAGGGCTGAGCAATGTAGGGCCAAATGAAACTACATCGAGGTGAGGATACTTGCCCAGGATGATAGAGCACTCCAAACCTGCGTGAACAGCCTGTACTACGCCGTCCTTGCCGTTCTGCTCCTTGTAAACCTTCAGTACATGCTCCAGAATGTCGCTCTTAGGGTTAGGGTTCCAGCCGCCGTAAGCGCCGCTGAACTCTACCTTCATGCCAGCCATGTTGAAGCAGCTCTCCATCATGGTAGCGAGATACATCTTGTAGTACTCGTGGCTTGAACGGGCCAGAATCTTGATGGCAGCCTTGCCACCGCCAATCTCGATGATGGCGAGGTTAGAAGATGTCTCTACGATGCCTGGCATAGATGGAGCCATACGCAATACGCCGTCGTGGCAGGCATAGATGGCATCTACCAGGTTGTCCTGAATCTCTGCAGGAACCTCTGTAGCTGGAGTCTCTACGTTCTCGGTGAAGAATTCAATATTCTCAATGTTTTCGATGCCGTTGAACTCATCACAGATTTCGTCCTTCCAGTCGGCTACCATGTCGTTCAGAGCCTCTACGTTCTCCTTTGGCAGGGTGAGTACTACCTGTGCCTGGAATGGGATGGCATTGCGCATGTTGCCGCCCTGCCATGAAGCCAGACGTGCATCGAGCTCAGAGATAGCCTCGCGTACGAAGCGAACCATGCACTTGTTGGCGTTGGCTCTGCCTTCATTGATCTCGATGCCGGAGTGACCGCCCTTCAATCCCTTCAAGGTAACCTTTACGGCTGCATCTTCCTTGTCAGTCTCAACCTCCTTATAGTCGAGTGTTGCAGTAATGTCGATACCGCCGGCGCTGCCGATTACGAACTCGCCCCATACCTCCGTATCGAGGTTCAGGAGGATGTCACCGTTCAACTCGCCCTCAGGAAGGCCATTGGCCCCAAACATACCTGTCTCCTCATCTGCAGTGATCAGACCCTCTACTGGTCCGTGCTGCAGATCCTTAGCCTCCATCACTGCCATGATGGTAGCTACACCCAAACCGTCATCGCTACCCAGGGTGGTCTTATTGGCACGTACCCAGTCACCGTCGATGATGGTCTCGATTGGGTCGTTCTCGAAGTCGTGGTTGCTTTCAGGAGCCTTCTGAGGCACCATATCCATGTGTGCCTGCATAATAACACCCTTTCTGTTCTCCATGCCTGGAGTAGCAGGTTTGCGCATCACGATGTTTCCGGCAGCATCCTGGAAAGCCTCTACGCCAGCTTCCTTTGCCCAGTCGAGCAAATAAGCCTGAATTTTCTCCAAATGTCCTGATGGACGTGGAACTTGTGTCAACTTGTCGAAATTACGCCAGATTTCCACTGGACAAAGATTCTTAATGTCAGCCATAATATCTTTATTTTAAATGTTAATGTTCTTTTTGTTTTTGAATGTTATGCTTCTTCGTAAACGCCAGTGCTATCCATCCGTAGATGCCCAGCAGGATGACGAGCAGGGTCTGTACGGAGTGAACGATGAGCACGAAGTAGAGGGCGTCGTTCTGCTGGATGCCATAGAGGATGAGCATCGTCTTCACGGCGAAATGCCATGGACCCGCTCCATTGGGTGTAGGTACGATTACAGCTATGCTTCCCACGATGAAGGTCACCAGTCCGCACATCAGATTGAGATGGCTCGTAGATTCAAAGCACTGGAAGGTGAGATAGTAGTGCAGGAAGTAACTCAGCCAGATGCCCAGGGTGAAGGCGATGTAGAGCGGTACGTTTCTCACGCCCTTCAGCGAGATTACTCCCTGCCAGAGTCCGTTCAGCGTAGCTTTCACCTTATTATATATAGCCAGCTTCTTGAGCAGCATGTGAGCCAGGAAGAGTACGGCGATGCCGCAAATGGCGGTAACCAGGTATCCTGTGGCTGTGAAGTTGCCCAGGATGCTGTCCATGCTCGTGCCCGTCTTGTCGAAGAAGTTCAGGAAGACGGGAATCTGCATCAGGAACACCAGGCCTGTAATAAGTAGTACGAGCAGCGAGTCGATGGCTCTCTCGGTCACCACGGTACCCAGTGCTTTCGGAAACGAAACGCCGTCCCATCTCTTCAGTACGGCACATCTTGCAAATTCACCCGAGCGGGGGATGACGAGGCTCAGGGCATACGAGAGGAATATGGAGTTGATGCTTACGCTACTGCGCGACTTTTCGCCGATGGGCTCCAGCGCCTGCTTCCATCTCCATCCTCTGAAGAGCTGTGCCGAGATACCGAAGGGGAACGACAGCAGCATCCAGGTCCAGCTCATCTTGTGGAGCAGTACCTCCTCCACCTGCTTGAAATCGAATCCGCGATACATCCAATAGAGGATGGCACCGCCCAGAAACAAGGAGAGTGCCACCTGCCAAATATTGTTTGCTATCTTTTTCTTTTCCATCATAGCTGCAAAGGTAACACTTTTATCGCTTATATGGCACTATTTTCGCATATTTTTAGCATAAATAAACGGTTAGACTCCTTTTTATTTCCTCTTTTTTATATAAAAGATGAAAAAAAAAGCATTCAAGGGGTGATTTCTCGAAAAATAATCGTATTTTTGCAAAATAAATATATCAATATCGTATAGAACGTATGAAAGCTGTAAAGCCAAAGAAAAATCTAGGTCAGCACTTCCTTACTGACCTCAACATAGCCAAGCGCATCGCCGACACGGTGGATGCCTGCCCTGATATACCTGTTCTTGAAATTGGACCGGGTATGGGCGTTCTTACCCAATATCTCGTAGAGAAGCCTCGCCCGGTAAAGGCGGTGGAAATCGATTCTGAGTCGGTAGCATATCTCCACGAGAATTTCCCGACACTGAAGGATAACATTATCGGAGAGGATTTCCTGAGGATGGATCTCAACCAGATATTTGATGGAAAGCAGTTCGTGCTCACGGGCAACTATCCATACGATATCTCTTCGCAGATCTTCTTCAAGATGCTCGATTACAAGGATCTTATTCCTTGCTGCACGGGTATGATTCAGCGAGAGGTGGCTTTGCGTATGGCTTCCGAGCCGGGCAACAAGGCGTATGGCATCCTCAGCGTACTCATCCAGGCATGGTATGATGTAGAGTATCTCTTCACCGTAGATGAGAGCGTGTTCAATCCACCGCCAAAGGTGAAGAGTGCCGTCATCCGCATGACCCGTAACGAGGTGACCGACCTGGGATGTGATGAGAAACTCTTCAAGCGACTGGTGAAGACCGTGTTTAACCAGCGCCGCAAGATGCTCCGTGTAAGCCTTAAGCAGATGTTCCCGGGTGTAACCCCACGTGAGGATTTCTACACTACCGACATCATGACCAAGCGCCCTGAGCAGCTCAGCATCCAGCAGTTTGTGGAACTCACCAATTATGTGGGCGAAGAACTGAAACGATTGGAATTAATAAAATAATAAACAAAAAAATAAAAATATACAGACTATGATCGACGTAAAAGAAACTTTGAATTCTGCAG